>NZ_JAJKHN010000079.1:0-29375 GCF_020982715.1 Bacteroides sp. 1_1_30 | reverse complement strand
AATCATAGTGGCATTAGTCAGGAAGAAAGTACCATATGATCAAAATACATACAAATATTATGAAGAACGAGAAGTTAATTTATTGTTAAACGGAATAAGAGATTAGGATATTAGCATAGAATACGCGGGAATCTGTACCTGTTACTTGTCCCACGCATCAAGGCCTTCGCATTGCCCAACTTCGTCAGAACAAGCAACGCAGAAGCCCACGCCGATATGTATACAAATATTTTCACAAACTTACTTATAAGAAGTTTGTGAAAGATAAAACATATCCCGCAGACATCTACTGCTGCTTTGTTTTTTGACGAAGTTTTCAAAATTTGCGAAGTTTTGATGCGTCAAAGACAAAACGTCAAGTAAACGTCTTTCTTTATATAATACATTTCCCACACCGCCCTAACCTCACGATTTGAGGTATCGGCGTGAGAAACATTGCAAAACTATAAAAATAAAATTTAATATCCTACTGCATGTTATTCTTTTTTCATAAACACATATATTCTTCAACAAATCCCCATTCCATTCTTCTAAAACATTGCCTCTTGCTACTTCTCTCCTAAACTATTAATAGAAAACTTCTTTTTTATTAAGGATAAACTTCTTTTTCCCAAATAGAAAACTTACCTTTGCATAATAGCAAACTATAAATGAAAGTTTTGATTATAAAAACAGAACTTTCATTTTTATAAACGCAAGTTGCATTTATAAAAACAAAACTTCCGTTTACAGTTTACATTTAACCCAAAGGAACTTTTCTATTAGAGGAAAGGAAGTTTACTTCCAATAGAAAAGAACTTATCTATTAATACTTTAAACGACAGATAGTATGGCACGATACATTATGGAGGAGATGCCCGACATACAAAAGACGGGCAAAAGAATTACATATCCGAAGTTTGCACGGATAGACAATGCAAGCATAAAAGAGTTGGCACGACGGGTGGGCGATGTCAGCGGCTTCAGTGCCGGAGACATAGAAGGCGTACTGCTTCAGACAGCTATTGAAATGGCACACCTGATGGCAGAGGGACGTTCGGTAAAGATAGACGGGATAGGTACATTCACTCCATCGCTCACCTTAGGCAGAGACAAGGAACGGGAAGATGCGGAAGAAGGTGGAAAACACCGCAACGCACAAAGTATTTTTATAGGAGGTGTTAATTTCCGGGTAGACAGGGAAATGGTAAGAAATATCAGCGATAGATGCCGGTTGGAAAGAGCTCCTTGGAAAAAGCAAAAATCCTCGAATAAATTCACACCGGAACAACGACTGGCATTAGCCCTAAAGTATCTGGACGAACATCCTTTCCTGACCGTTTGGGAATATCGGAAACTAACCGGATTGCTACAAACAGCAGCAACCACTGAACTGCGACAATGGGGCCATCAACCCGATTCGGGAATAGAAATCACCGGAAGAGGAACACATAGGGTATATACAAAGAAGAAAATAGTCGAAGAAGGGCAATAATAGTATGAGAAATGACTTAAAAAAGTATGAGAAATAACTGTTTTTAAGGCTTATTTCACCCGGAAATGATGAGAAATGCGATTTATTAAAAACATTTCTCATACTATAATTCACTGATTATATGATGATTAATGTAAAATCATGAGAATATGAGAAATAAAAACGTTTTTTCTTTTCTAGTAGAAGAATAATCCCTGACGTTAAAAACTGCGTTTATAATTAGATAAAAAATAAGCGCAAAAGAATGGAATATCCATTTCAAAAAAACTATCTTTGGTAATTAATTGTTTGGAAAACAAGAAGAAACAATCTGAAAAAGTTATGGGAACAATAAAAGGAATTCCTTATGGTATGTCCAATTTTGAGGATGTAATCACGCAAAACCGCTATTATGTGGATAAAACAATGTATATCCCCATGTTGGAAGATCAAGCCAACTATCTGATATTCATCCGTCCGAGACGCTTCGGCAAGAGCCTGCTACTAAGCATGCTTCGTTCATATTATGACCTTTCACAGAAAGATAAATTCCAGCAACTTTTCGGGAATCTCTGGATCGGACAAAATACAACTCCGCTTCAAGGCAAATATCAGATGCTTTATCTTGACTTTTCCAAGATTGGCGGCAACATTGATGAACTGCCGCAAAGATTTGATTCGTATAGCGCAGTGCAACTGGATGGCTTTCTGAACCGTTATCGTGAATACTACACGGATGAGTTTATTGAACGCTTCAGCACAGCGGAAAAAGGGATTGATAAACTGCATATACTAGACGATGAAGCACGCCGTCAAGGGTATCCCCTATACCTTATTATAGATGAGTATGACAATTTCACAAATGTCGTACTCAACGAGAAAGGAAATGAGATATACCACGCCATCACCCATGCCAGCGGATTCTACAGAGATGCCTTCAAGAATTATAAAGGAATGTTCGACCGTATATTCATGATTGGGGTCAGCCCCGTAACTTTGGACGACTTGTCAAGCGGATATAACATAGGTTGGAACATCAGCACTAATCCACTGTTTAATCAAATGCTGGGATTTTCTGAAGAAGACGTACGTACTATGCTCCGATATTATCAGGAAGCAGGGCAGTTACAAGGAGACATTGAAGAAATGATTCAGGAGATGAAGCCATGGTATGATAATTATTGTTTTGCTCGCCAAAGTCTAAAGTCAGATCCTAAAATGTTTAATTGCGACATGGTACTCTATTACCTACGTAATCGAATTCAGTTAGGAGAATCTCCTGAACAGATGATTGATCCTAATACCCGTACGGACTACAATAAGATGAAAAAACTGATTCAACTTGACCGTCTTGACGGTAACCGCAAAGGTGTTATCAAACGAATTGCCGAAGAAGGGAAAATCATGACTAACCTATACCAGTCTTTTTCTGCCGACCAAATTACGAATCCGGAAATATTCCCCAGCCTATTATTTTATTATGGTATGCTAACTATCATCGGAACACGTGGAAATCTGACTATCCTGGGAATTCCCAACACGAATGTCCGTAAACAATATTATGAATATATCCTGGAAGAATATCAAAATCACCATTATATCAACCTGATAGATATAGAGATTCTATTCAATGATATGGCTTTTGACGGACAATGGCGACCGGCATTGGAATTCATAGCCCAAGCTTATAAGGAGAATACTTCCGTACGCAGCAGCATTGAGGGCGAACGTAACATTCAGGGATTCTTCACCGCTTACCTTAGCGTGAACGCCTACTACCTCACAATGCCTGAAGTAGAACTGAATCACGGCTTTTGCGATATGTTTCTGATGCCCGATCTGCAACGTTACGCAGAAGTAGCGCATAGCTATATCTTGGAATTAAAATATCTGCCGAAAGAAAAATACGACACCCAAGGCACCGCACAATGGCAGGAAGCCGTTGAACAAATTCATGGTTATGCTGCCGGTCCGAAAGTTCGCCAACTATGTCAGGGAACTCAACTTCACTGCATTGTCATACAATTCTGCGGCTGGGAATTAGTCCGTATGGAAGAGGTTTGATTACAAACTCTTACTGTGATGCCCGGCAAATCGCATGAAAGCTTGAGATAAACCTCCCTCCTGCCCTTGCAGTTGCACAAAATTAAACTCGCGCTGCATGGGCATTCCTTTTATCTCAACCACACGAAAATTACCGGCAACCAGTTCCTTATAAACAGAACGGATAGAAACAATTCCCATACAATCTGTATGTTCCAAAAAAAGCTTGATGCTCTCCGTACTACCGAGATACATCAATACATTCAAAGAAGAAAGTTTCAAATTATGGCGTAACAGGGAACGTTCAAACACATCCAACGTTCCTGAACCTCTCTCCCGCAAAACTAAGGGGATATTTGGCAAATCTTCCGGAGCGATCTCATCCGAAACAGCCAATTTACTATGGGTATGAACCACAGCAACCAGTTCGTCTTGCAAAAATGGAGTATACTTCAGATTAGGCAAACGAAAGATACCTTCAACCAATCCCAAATCAATCCGATGTTCTTGTAAAGCAGCTTCCACTCCCCGGGAATTTCCATTAATCAAAGAAAGATTGATTTGTGGAAACTTGGCTATAAAATCCGCCAACAAAGGAGGAAGTACATATTGCGCAATCGTAGTACTGGCACCCAGTTTCAGTTCGCCGATATATTCATTATGCAACAAATGCATCTCATATTCCAACTGTTTATAATCGTCCAAAATCTTTTCGCTATGTTTCAATAATAGTTCTCCGGACTTAGTCAACGAGATCTTACTGCCCTGACGATCGAACAAACGAGTCTGATAATAAGCTTCCAGTTCCTGAATGTGCTTAGTGATAGCAGGCTGACTGACAAACAGCTCTTGCGAAGCCTTCGTGAAACTTAAATTCTTCGCCACGCTCTGAAATACTTTTAAACGAAAATCGGACATGGAAAATAGTGATTAACTTATTAGTGATTAGCGATTAATGACTGAAATGGGTAGCTAAGGCTATAATTCATCGGCTCTGATTCCCAATGCCTGCATGACAGGAAAAGCCAACATATCCCATTTATAAGCTACCGGAGTATCCGGTTCGTTCATTCGGAATTGGACAATCTCCTTGCCCTGTACTTCATTCAAAGCATCAGTCACTTTCTTTCCATATTCTTCATTGAAAGATACCAGAATCATTTTTTTCACATCGGCCGAATCGGCTACAATGGATAATAAGTCTAAAAACAAGTCCTCTCTCGACACCATCCCTTCCGACGGAACACTGGCAAACGAATATTCTCCATAAGGGCTTTGAAAAGCAACTCCATTCAACTCTTTCTCCAAGTCAGAAGGCTGGCAATGCGCAAGATTACCTGACTCTTTATCATAAACAAAAAGAAACTGCACTTCATTTTTTCCTTCCGCAATCCCAGCATCCAAAGTCAGATAGGTAGTCAACATCGAAAGATCGATCTCTTGTAAAGAACGTTGCAAAGTCTCTTCGAAGTATCTCTTCATATCCGTAATTACAAAATTCAGGAAAGCGGCATCAATCAGCACCACTGTCTCTGATAATTTTATTTGTGGTTTATCGTTCATATCATTAGTCATCAATTAGAAAACAGATTTACTCTCTACGATAGGGCAAAGATAAACTTTCTTATCTTCTCCGGAAAGAATATTAAAAAAAAAGAGAAATTATCAGGCTATTACTCAATAAAGAGGCGTACCTTTGGAGAAAATTGACAAATTAATTAAATGACACGATAATGAATAAGAAAAAGAACCAAACTTCGATTGATCTCGATGCGATTATGACTGAAGTATTAAACTTGTTTACACCCGAAGAACAACAAGAAGTGATAGATATATTAAGCAATAACGGATTAGAAAAAATCTACCAACAAATGGAAGAAGCTTTCTATCACTATCAGCATCCGGACTATAGCTTGGAAGCAACCCCCATTGCAGCTTACCTGCAAAGGCTTTGGGATATGCAGACATGCAAAGACTACCCATTTGACGAGTTTAAAAAAGATTGCACGACAGTACCCGCTGCCGAATTAGAAAAAGATTTGCGCAACTTTATCCTGCATCTATTTATCCATTATCAAGGACCTCTCGAAAACGCAAAAGAAGAAGACAGACCTTTTAAGTTATGGTATATCTACTGGGCAATGGAACATTACCGAATGGAATCTTCTTTAAATATCATCTTGGAAATAATGCGGCAAAGTCCGACTTTCCTCGCTTCCTATTGCCACCTCGTACAGGATGAAGCCACCATTGCCATCATTTACCAACTCGGGCAGAACCAATTGCCTTTGCTACTTAGTTTCATGAATGAAGACGGAATCGCTCCTTTCGGAAAAGAAGATATTTGTAGTGCTGTCGCACAAATTGCCATAACCAACCCTGAACGAAGACTGGAAATTATTAACTGGTTCTGCCAATTATTGAATTCTTATTACGATCAGTTTGAGCGTGGGGAAGATAATAATATCGCGATAATTGACTATATCACAAATACGTTGATGAATATCCGTGCCATAGAAACGTTGCCTATATTGGAAAAAATCTATAAACGATTCAAAATACCCAATACATTAACGAGAAAAGGAATCAGAGAGATAAAAAAAGAAATGCCACACGCAGAACTGAAGGGATTGGAAGTGGACAGTATGGAAGAACTAATGAATTTATTGAATGAGTTCTTTGCCTTCAATGAGAATAATGAATTTGATGATAACGAATTTGATGAAGAATACGATGACGAGTTTGACGATGATGAATACGACAACTCTTTCTACATTGGAGAACAAACCCCTAAAAAACTCAATATAAAAATTTCTTTGATTAATTCCGACCCGGAAATATATCGTATAGTGGAAGTCCCTTCCGACATCCGTCTGGAAAGTTTTGCGGATGTCATAAATACCGCAATGGGTTGGGAAGGTTATCACATGCATCTGTTTCAAAAAGGGAAAACAATATATACAACCGAAGAATCCGATGACGATTTTTTGTTTGATCCCGTTAAAACAGTCAACTCATACTCTCTCTCTTTAGGAGAGATCCTTACCCGAAAAGGCTCACATATTGAATATGAATATGATTTCGGAGATAGCTGGATGCATCGGATTACCCTGGAATCACAACAAGCATATAAAAAGGACGAAACACAAGGCATCTTTCTCATAGACGGAGCAAATGCATGTCCGCCCGAAGATTGCGGAGGAATATATGGTTACCAAGAGATGTTGGAGGCATTAAAACAACCACACTCAAAAGCTGCAAAAGAATATCGGGAATGGCTGGGAAAGAATTTCAACGCACACAAATTTAATGCAAAAAAAGTAGAAAGAGAGCTTAGAGACTTCCCGATAAGAATCTTCTAACAATCGTTTCTCCACAGAATAGTAAACTTCATTGAAAACCCATCTTATTTTGAAGCCCATCCTATTCTGTGGAGTATATGGTAAATTCGTCAGTCATATCTAGATAAAAAAGGTCATTTTGTCCTTTAACTCCTTAATACTCATGCTATTTTGTCATATTTTTATACTTGGCAAATCTTTTGAGCCCCTTTAGGTGTTATTAAAAACGTGAAATAAGAAAGGAGAACAAAGATATGAACTTTAACAATTTTACCATTAAATCTCAAGAAGCGGTACAGGAGGCCGTAAACCTGGTACAAAGCCGGGGACAACAAGCCATTGAACCTGTCCACATCATGCAGGGAGTAATGAAAGTAGGCGAAAACGTCACTAATTTCATCTTCCAAAAACTTGGTATGAATGGACAGCAAGTAGCTCTCGTGGTCGACAAGCAAATCGACTCCCTGCCGAAAGTATCCGGCGGAGAACCGTATCTAAGTCGTGAATCCAACGAAGTTTTGCAGAAAGCAACACAGTATTCTAAAGAAATGGGCGACGAGTTTGTTTCATTAGAGCCTATCATACTGGCATTGCTGACTGTTAAGAGTACCGTCTCCACGATCTTGAAAGATGCCGGTATGACGGAAAAAGAATTGCGCAACGCTATCAGCGAATTGAGAAAAGGAGAAAAGGTTACATCACAATCCAGTGAAGATACTTATCAATCATTGGAAAAGTATGCTATCAACCTGAACGAAGCTGCCCGTAGCGGAAAACTGGATCCCGTAATCGGACGTGATGAAGAAATCCGCCGAGTATTACAGATATTGAGCCGCCGTACAAAGAACAACCCGATTCTGATTGGTGAACCGGGTACCGGTAAAACGGCTATTGTAGAAGGTTTGGCACATCGTATTCTTCGCGGAGACGTGCCCGAAAACCTGAAGAACAAACAAGTTTATTCACTGGATATGGGAGCACTGGTTGCCGGCGCAAAGTACAAAGGTGAATTTGAAGAACGATTGAAATCGGTTGTCAATGAAGTGAAGAAATCAGAAGGTGATATTATTCTGTTCATTGATGAGATTCACACGCTGGTAGGTGCCGGAAAAGGTGAAGGTGCCATGGATGCTGCCAACATTCTAAAGCCCGCCTTAGCTCGTGGAGAACTACGTTCCATCGGAGCAACAACCCTCGACGAATATCAAAAATACTTCGAAAAGGATAAAGCATTGGAGCGTCGTTTCCAAATCGTGCAAGTGGACGAACCGGATAACTTGAGTACCATTTCCATCCTTCGCGGATTGAAAGAACGTTACGAGAACCATCATCACGTACGTATCAAAGACGACGCAATCATTGCAGCCGTCGAATTGAGTAGCCGTTACATCACCGACCGTTTCCTGCCGGATAAAGCCATTGACCTGATGGACGAAGCCGCAGCCAAACTGCGTATGGAAGTAGATTCCGTTCCTGAAGAACTGGATGAGATTTCCCGTAAAATCAAGCAGCTGGAAATTGAGCGCGAGGCTATCAAACGTGAAAACGATAAACCGAAACTGGAAATTATCGGTAAGGAACTTGCCGAGCTCAAAGAACAGGAAAAGTCCTTTAAAGCTAAATGGCAAAGTGAGAAAACGCTGATGGATAAAATCCAGCAGAACAAGGTTGAGATAGAGAATCTTAAATTCGAAGCAGAAAAAGCCGAACGTGAAGGCGATTATGGTAAAGTAGCCGAAATCCGTTATGGTAAACTTCAGGCTTTGGATAAAGAAATAGAAGATACTCAAAAGCAACTGCGTGATATGCAAGGCGATAAAGCCATGATTAAAGAGGAGGTAGACGCTGAAGATATTGCTGATGTTGTTTCCCGCTGGACTGGTATTCCTGTCAGCAAGATGCTGCAAAGTGAAAAAGATAAACTGTTGCACTTGGAAGAAGAACTTCATCAACGTGTAATTGGTCAGGACGAAGCGATTGAAGCGGTGGCAGATGCTGTGCGCCGTAGTCGTGCCGGATTACAAGATCCAAAACGTCCGATCGGGTCATTTATCTTCCTGGGAACCACCGGCGTAGGTAAGACCGAATTAGCAAAGGCATTGGCAGAGTTCCTGTTTGATGACGAAACGATGATGACTCGTATCGATATGAGTGAGTATCAGGAAAAGCATAGTGTCTCCCGTCTGGTCGGAGCGCCTCCGGGATATGTTGGATACGATGAGGGCGGTCAGTTGACAGAAGCTATACGACGGAAACCTTACTCTGTTGTTTTGTTTGACGAAATAGAAAAGGCTCATCCGGATGTCTTCAATATTCTGTTACAGGTATTAGATGACGGACGACTGACTGACAATAAAGGAAGGGTGGTCAACTTCAAAAATACCATTATCATCATGACTTCAAATATGGGCAGTTCTTATATACAAAGTCAGATGGAGAAGTTGCATGGTTCCAATAAGGAAGAAGTAATCGAAGAAACGAAGAAGGAAGTTATGAATATGTTGAAAAAGACAATTCGTCCGGAATTCCTGAACCGTATTGATGAAACGATTATGTTCTTACCATTGAACGAAAAAGAAATCAAGCAAATCGTACTTTTACAAATTAAAGGAGTACAGAAAATGCTTGCCGAAAACGGAGTGGAACTGCAATTGACAGAAGGAGCATTGAACTTCTTATCGCAAGTGGGTTATGATCCTGAATTTGGAGCTCGTCCGGTGAAGAGGGCTATTCAACGCTATCTGCTGAATGATCTATCCAAGAAGTTACTATCACAGGAAGTCGACCGAAGCAAAGCAATTATCGTTGATGCTGACGGAGACGGATTGGTATTCAGAAATTAAAAGTCATCATTCAAATAGAATGGGGCTGTCTAACAAGTCTCTAAAATTGAAAATCACTCCTATCAGAATTTGTTTGAACTCTGATAGGGGTGAAATCGTTAAAAAGAAACTTGTTAGACAGCCCCTTTTTTATATCCCTAAATATGTAATTCGCCGAACTTCCGGTTGGCAATTCGGATGACTCATCACCAAAACATAAGTGCCCGGTTGGGGTATTTCCATAGTCAATGAAGGCAAAGCAAACTTATGTTTACCTCTTAGTTCTCCCTGTGAATCGTAAAGGAATACCATTGTACCTGCCAACAAACCTGTCAGGCATAATGTCCCTTTTTCATTGTCCAAACGGACATTTACTTCTTTATTTGTTATTGTCTCCATACCCAACATTAAAAAACGTTATTCAGCATCCACGAGCTATATTCCCAAGAATGGTGAACAGCGACAAAGATACATAAAAAGCATCATTATTTACAATATAAGTAGAAGATATTTATTATTGCAAAAGATTACCCAAATAATACTAATTTTTTCCTAAACCTACAAGTGTTTATATAAAAAAACATGATAACCACCTTAAATGATTATCATGTTCTTTATTCCTATTAAATAAACTATACAGATTACTCTGCAACTTCTTCTTCCTTAATCTCTCCTTCCGGTTTGAATTCTGTAATTCCATTAGAAATTAAGATGTTATACCAAGCAACCAATTTCTTAATATCGGCTACATATACACGTTCACGATCAAAATTAGGTAATACTTCAGCCAAATATTCACGCAATTGTTCGGGAGTCGCTTTTTTCGGATCAATAGAAGCCTGCGCTGATTTTTCTTTCTCTTTTATTGACTCCAACACATCATACAAAGGAACTTCTGCATCGTCCGTGTACATTGCTATATCTGCCAAAGAGATAATTTTTTCATTACCATAAGCAGGGAAACGTTTCTTTTCAGCATTGACTGATTCAACAATCAACATATTTTTTCCTTGCGAAATAAGTTTGTATAATCCCGGTTTACCTGAGATAGACAAGATAGTCTTCAACATAGTATATATCCTTTTATTTATTAATTATTTTTTTGCGGAGCAAAGGTAATGATTATTTTTAGATAGCAAAGAAATAAGCTCCAAAACCTGTGGAATTAACGGTGTTTCATCATCATTCACTATCACGAAATCGGCATGGCTTCTCTTTACTTCATCACTCATTTGAGCTTCGATACGCTTCATCACCAGTTCTCTTGACGAACAGTCCCGCTTTACAGCACGTTCCACTCTCACTTCCAGCGGCGCATATACCATAACCAGAAAATCAACTTCATCCTTAAAACCAGCCTCCACCAGTATTGCAGACTCCATACCCACCAGCAGTTCACTTTTCAATCGGGCAGCCCATTGTCGGAAATCTTCTTTCACTTGCGGATGAATAATCTCATTCACTTTCCGCACATGATCCTGATGACCGAACATATAAGAAGCCAACAAAGAACGATTCAACTCTCCACCCTGAAGAAACACATCCTGACCAACCAGATCACAAAGCCCCCGGCGAATCACCGGATCTGTCTGTGTGATTCGCTTTGCTTCTATATCTGATATATAGACAGGTATTCCCATTATTCCGAGTAGTCTGGAAACAACACTTTTTCCACTACCAATGCCACCGGTTATGCCAATCTTAATCGCCATTAGAAGTAATTTGTTCTATCAGGAAGTCCACTTGCTCGGGAACAATACGTATTTGATTTATTCCACTTGGAAACGATTTCAATTTAACCGTATATTTATCAGAGCCAAGCTTCAGCAATTCTTCATAAGAGATATTGATGATAAAATCGCTTGCTTTTATACTGCGGAACCGTTTTAAGCCCACTTGAAAAGTAATCTGAACTTTGGAAGGAAAAGTGCGCAACACCTTATCTGCCGGAAAATTAACTCCATGTAATGGCACTTCGACCGTTTTCTCCGTATAAATATCCACCGGGAAAGTCATTTCTACTGAAGCCGGAACAAACTTCACTCCTCTTTCAGAAGTCAGCGGAATTCGTCGCCGGGTTGTATCGGATATATTCTCCAAAGTTATATTTTGAGTATATGCAGTTGTTATAGTATCCAAAATTCCTTCCGGAGCATAAACCAATACAGAATCCGGCTTACAAATGGTGTCAGATACATAATATTGAAGTCCGGCTGTCACTTTCCCCTGAAAACGAACAGGAACCAGCTTGGACTTTCCTTCGGAATAGATATATTCTAATGTATCCGGCTTGATCGATAGGATTTTGGAGGATACATTCAGTTGGCTTAATATTTTTTTCTCAAAGTCGGAAGCATAAATTTTCACATGATTATCTTTTCCTTTATAATCAAGAAAACCTAGATTGACAGGAAAGAAACTTTTCCCCAACATATAATTGAGAAGCACTGTTCCTTTATCTTTCACTCTGACACGAAGTTCGGAAGGAGGTTCCGAAGTCAACACTACATTGTTAGGAAGATCTTTCATTCGCACCGGGATAGAAAACTCCGCTTCATAATCATTATTGAGCGTCTGAAGCAACCAGAATCCACCGGCTATCAGGAAGAAAAATAAAAAAATTAAGAACTCTCTGCTCTTATCACTGAGCAGAAAATCCTTAATTTTCTTAGATAGTTTTAAATATGTATATTTTATATTCCTACGATCAAACATAGGCATTTATTTACCAACTATTTATTTAGACTGATTGCTAGCCGCTGAAGCATCAGCGAATATAGAATTCTTGTCTATTTTAATCTTTACATTAGAAGCAATCTCAAGTACTATATAGTCGTCAGTAATTTCCTTGATTGTCCCGTGGATACCACCTGCAGTAATCACATTCTGATTTACCTGAAGAGATTTACGGAAATTAGCTATTTCTTTCTGCTTCTTATTTTGAGGACGGATCATAAAGAAATACATGATAACAAACATAGCTATCAGCATGATCCACATCATACTTCCACCTCCGGCAGCACCGGCAGGAGCTTGCAATAATACAGTCAATACGTTCATAAATAATCTGTTTTAGTTTCTACTATATGGACAAAGGTATCAGTTTTTAGTCAACTTACCTTCTTTTTTTAATTGATTAACTATTCCATCCAGCGTACCGTTGATAAAGCTACCGCTTTTAGCTGTGCTATACAACTTCGCAATCTCTACATATTCATTTAACGAAACACTGACCGGAATGTTCGGGAAACTAAGAATTTCTGCTAATGCAGTCTGCATAATGATTACATCCATAAATGCGATGCGGTCCAAATCCCAGTTTTTTGTATTCTCACTCACCAAATGACGATAATAGTCAGAATTCAAAATGGTGCGACGGAACAGACGACGTGCAAACTCCTGATCTTCGTCATCCTTAAATTCCGGAAGCAGTTCCTGGTTGGCACCCTTCTTTTCATCAAAGCGTTTGATTGTTTTCAAGACGAACGTGTCTACAATTTCTTTATCATCATTCCAGTACAGACTCTGGTCTTCCAATACCTGGTCAAGAGAATCATTATTGAAGATGTATGTCTTATAGATTTTTCTCCACAGTTCACGATCAGCTTCGTATGAGTTGTCATCAGAAGCCATATAATCTTTATAGATATCGGTTTCTACAATTTTCTCATAAAGCTCTTTGATAAAGTCCTGGTCGTTTGTCCAGGTTCTTTTCTGATTGGCTATAAACTCGGACAATTGTTTATTGACTTCCAATTGAGCAATAAACTTGTTATCTACGAACTTCCTGTTGGGATACAACTCCTCTTTCGTAGGTGCCAATTTAGCTTTTGCCGCATCAATACGTTTTTGTGCATACTCTGTCAATGCTATCATCAGCATTAGCAAATAGTTGTAAAGGTCATACGCCTTTGAAAGACTAAAGAATAACTCTTTCTCCGCTGAGTCTAGATTTTTGCTGCCATTCTGATAATAGGCATATACTATCTGTATAATCTTAAGACGAATAAGAACTCTGTTGATCATAATTCAAATTAATACTGTTGTTATCGAACTGCAAAAGTAGATATTTTTAATGAGTTTCCACTAATAAATCACATTTTTTAATGCAGTATTTGATTCTCTGCGCTTTTTCTTTTGACAGTTTAAAAAAAATATCCAATTTTGAAGCCGATTATAAACGGACCGAAAGATATGGAAGATTTAAAAAAGAAAATGAGCGCAGACATGAATGATAAGGAGATCGTATTCTCCAAGTCCATTAAGGCAGGTAAACGCATCTATTACCTCGACGTAAAAAAGAATCGTAAAGATGAAATGTTCCTGGCTATTACAGAGAGCAAAAAAGTGATAACGGGAGAAGGCGATGATTCTCAAGTTAGTTTCGAGAAACACAAAATCTTCCTATATAGGGAAGACTTTCAGAAGTTTATGGCAGGACTCGAAGAAGCAGTCAATTTCATTGAGTGCAGCGACGCAAACGAATATATCGCCCGCCTGAACATCGAAGCTGATGAAGAAAATGAACGGAAAGCAATCGAAGAAGCCCGGGAAAACAAATTGGAGAGCGAAATTAAGATTGATATTGACTTTTAAGAAAGTAACTCTTTGATATTTCAAAAAAAAGATGTACTTTTGCACCGCTTTTTTGCAACATCGTGTGATAATCCACATCGTGTGATGGTGAATTAAGCAAACTAACTTAATTTAGAGTAACACAAATTTTTAAAGAAATGAAATCAATTGAAGTAAAAGGAACTGCAAGAACAATTGCAGAACGCTCTTCAGAACAAGCAAGAGCTTTGAAAGAAATTCGTAAAAACGGTGGTGTACCTTGTGTACTTTACGGAGGTAATGAAGTAGTTCACTTCACAGTGACTAACGAAGGACTTCGTAACTTGGTTTATACTCCGCACATCTACGTTGTAGACCTGATTATCGATGGCAAAAAAGTAAACGCTATCCTGAAAGATATTCAGTTCCACCCGGTAAAAGATACTATCCTACACGTTGACTTCTATCAAATTGACGAAGCTAAACCTATCGTAATGGAAGTTCCTGTACAGTTGGAAGGTCTTGCAGAAGGTGTGAAAGCCGGTGGTAAACTTGCACTGCAGATGCGTAAGATCAAAGTGAAAGCTTTGTACAATGTAATTCCTGAAAAGTTGACCGTTAACGTTTCTCACCTGGGATTGGGTAAGACTGTTAAAGTTGGCGAATTGAGCTTCGAAGGTCTTGAACTGATTAGTGCAAAAGAAGCCGTTGTATGTGCTGTTAAGTTGACTCGTGCAGCAAGAGGTGCAGCAGCAGCCGCTGGTAAGTAATTGAGATTATCCCTGTAAAGAGATATACTTCAAACGCAGATTAATGCAGATTAAAGCAGATGTTCAGTCTGCATTAATTTGTATTAATCTGCGTTTCTCTTTCTATATTAATGAACTGTTTTACGGAAATACGATGATAAAATACTTAGTTGTCGGACTGGGAAACATTGGTCCCGAATATCATGAAACCCGACATAATATCGGATTCATGACAGTAGAAGCATTGGCTAGAATCAATAACGCTCCCCCTTTTATGGATGGACGATATGGATTCACTACCAGCTTTTCTATCAAAGGACGCCAGTTGATTCTGCTTAAGCCATCGACTTTTATGAACCTAAGCGGACTGGCCGTTCGCTATTGGATGCAGAAAGAAAATATTCCATTGGAAAATGTACTGATCGTAGTAGATGATCTGGCTCTTCCCTTTGGAACTTTACGCCTGAAGGGAAAAGGGAGTGATGCAGGACATAATGGATTGAAGCATATCGCCGCTATTCTGGGCACTCAAAACTATGCCCGCCTGCGATTTGGTATCGGAAATGATTTTCCACGTGGCGGACAGGTTGATTATGTACTCGGACACTTCACTGACGAAGATTGGAAAACAATGGATGAAAGACTGGAGATGGCAGGGGAAATTATAAAAAGTTTCTGTCTCGCCGGTATTGACATCACGATGAACCAGTTCAATAAAAAATAATAGACTAGTCCTATAAAAATAAAGATAGCAATGAACGGTTAGCGATAAATGACAACGTCAACTGATACTAACCAACGAATTGCTTATCACTAAACAACTAACTAAAATGGCCGAAGCAAGAATAGATAAATGGATGTGGGCTGTCCGCATCTTCAAGACACGTACGATTGCAGCAGAAGCCTGCAAAAAAGGACGTATTACCATCAACGGTTCTCTAGCCAAAGCTGCCCGTATGATAAAACCGGGAGACGTTATTCAGGTGAAGAAACCGCCTATCACTTATTCATTCAAGGTATTACAAACTATTGAAAAACGTGTGGGAGCCAAACTTGTATCGGAAATGATGGAAAACGTAACTACTCCCGATCAATACGAACTGCTTGAAATGAGTAAAATCAGCGGATTCGTAGACCGTGCACGTGGAACCGGACGTCCGACCAAGAAAGATCGTCGGGAACTGGAAGAATTTACAACTCCGGAGTTCATGGATGATTTCGACTTTGATTTCGATTTTGACAGTGAAGAATAATAAATGGGAATTTAGCGGTTAAATGAGAATTTATCGGTTAGGCTGAAAGCCTTACAATTATATATTTATTGGGGGTGCCCTGAAAGGGCTTAATTATACAGCGTAGGGCAACGCCCTACGAAAAAAACACACCAGCCACAAGCCCTGAAAGGGCGGAACTGTATACAATTATGCCCTTTCAGGGCGCAAATTCAGATTGCCGTTTTTACGTAGGGCGTTGCCCTACGCTATATAATTAAGCCCTTTCAGGGCACCCCGCAAAATTTACCGTTTATAGGTTTGCCTTAACAGCATCAATCAATTCCTGATATTCTGCATCAGTCAGATAAACCTTCCCTGGGTTCATTTGGAATGTACCTCCATAATCAGGACCATCCACATACTTAGGAGCTAAATGAAAATGCAAATGAGACAATTTATCCGAGTAAGCACCATAATTAATCTTTTCCGGCTGGAAAGCTTTTTGCATGGCACGAGTGACACGCGCTACATCTGCCATAAAAGCATTACGATCTTCATCACTCAATTCATTCAAATCGTTCACATGGTCTTTATAAGAAACAAGACAACGTCCACGGTAGGTTTGTTCCTTAAACAAAAACACACGTGACACACTCAATTGCGCAATCTCAATCATCAGATTATGCAGCGTTTCATTGTTCTGGCAATACAGACATTCTTTCGGATCACTCTTCATGATATTATTATTTTAAGTTTTTATCGTTGCAAAAATAAGTATTCCATTCTTATCCTGCTTGTACTTTTTCGTTTTTTTGATCGACTAATTGGTACACATCCTCTTTTTCGCCTACCACCCAAACAACATCGCCTTCTTCGAGTGGAGCATTTACATCAGGAACCATCAGTGTACCGTCTTCACTTTCAACACCGGCTATCATACAATGATATTTGTCGCGGATACCCGATTCACGAATCGTTTTACCCAGAAAAACAGAATCACTGTCAATGATAAACTGCTTCAAAGCCATCTCGCTCTTTTCATAGACCTCCCAGTCTATCTTCGCTCCGTTTTGCATCGCCTCATTAAACACACTTAATTGTTCATCTGTACCTATCACCTGTATCTTATCCATCGGAAACAGGCGGACAGAACCACCGGGGATATTAATCCTCCTCTTTCCACGAAGAATAGAAGCAACATGAACTCCAAACTTCTTCCCCAGATTCAGCTCCATCAATGTCTTTCCCGCCCAACTGGATTCACCCGGAATTTCCATATCGGCAAGATGCAAATCATGCGACAACAAACGACCGGCATACTCCGGCTTTTTCTCTCCCAGATACTCTGCACGTACATCTCTGGAACGGAGATTCTGAAAGAAACGACGTTCAATCAATATCGATTGCTTCTTCAAACGGCGAGACCATACCATCAACAATACAACAAGTACAGCCACTCCAATAATCAATCCGATAGACGCCTTAAATAATCCGGAAATAACAAAGATAACAAAAAGTGCCGCTATCATAATACGAATCACGATTGTCGATACCAGCGGTGCGCGGTTGGCACGGCTGTCATGCCATAAGGTCATAAACTCAACCGAATGATTTTTCTTCACCATAATGGCACGCAAGAAAGGAGCAATACACAGAATGATAAATACCGCTCCCAACAATGATGCCCAGAAATGAGGCAGATTCTCTTTAAAGAATGGCACGACAAAACGAAAAGAAAGTGCAATAATCGACATACTGACAATTGAATAAACAACTGTTATACGTACCATTGACAAGATTAGCTTCTTCCACAAATTCTCGTGATTCAGAGCTGTTTGCGAACCGGAAGAATAACGCATCATTATTTTTTTCCATGATTCCGGAAGATGAGCATCCACAAAAGTAGAAGCCGGCTCGGCAAAACGAATCATATAAGGAGTCAGGAAAGTAGTAATCACAGAAACCGCTACCACTATCGGATACAGAAAGTCACTCGTTACATGCAAAGAGACTCCCAAAGAAGCAATAATAAACGCAAATTCGCCGATCTGCGTTAAACTAAAGCCGCATTGCATAGCCGTCTTTAAAGGCTTTCCGGAGAGAATAACACCGAATGTACCAAAAACGGCCTGTCCCAAGATAACAGCCAAAGTAATAACTATAATAGGTACGGCATATTCTACAATCATTGCAGGATCCACCATCATACCGACCGATACGAAAAAGATAGCTCCAAAAAGATCCTTTACCGGTTTCACCAGCCGGTCTATGGATTCCGCCTCGATTGTTTCCGCCAGAATAGATCCCATTATAAATGCACCAAATGCAGCAGAAAATCCTGTATGAGCCGCCATCACTACCATACCGAAACAAAGTGCCAACGACACAATAAGCAGAGTCTCCTCTCCCATCAATTTCCGGCAGCGTTTCAAGAATTCAGGAATCAGATAGATACCGACAACAAACCACAGAATAAGGAAAAACAATAATTTCCCGATACTCTCCAACATCTCGGTACCTTCAAAATGTTGGCTTACCGCCATAGTGGAAAGCATCACCATTAATACAATAGCCAAAATATCTTCCAAAATCAAGATACTCAACACAAGTCCGGTGAACTGCTTCTTCCTTAATCCTAAATCATCAAAAGCTTTATAAATAATAGTAGTAGACGACATCGCAATCATACCGCCCAAGAACAGACTGTCCATCCTGTGCCAGCCGAAACCCATGCCGACTCCTATTCCCAACAAAATCATACAAAAGATGATGGTACAGGCAGCAATGATGGCAGAACCACCCACCTTGACAATCTTCTTAAAACTAAATTCCAAACCAAGAGCAAACAGTAAGAAAATGACACCAATATCTGCCCATGTCTTAATATTGGCAGTATCCATCACTGAAGGAGTATACGGCATATGCGGACTTGCCAGGAATCCGGCAACTACATATCCCAAGACCAGAGGTTGCTTCAACTTCTTAAACAACAAAGTCATAACACCGGCACAGATCAATATCAGTGCGAGGTCAGCTATAAGAGTAGGTAATTGAGACATTATTTCATCGTATTTGATGACAAAATTATATTATTTCTATGGGATAAACAACATATCTACGGATATGTTTTGCAATAACGTCCTAAAATAAGTTAGCCCCGGATAGAGTCGATACTTATCCGGGGCTATACACAACAACCAGCTTATTTCTTATTTTCTAAAAGGAGGTTTCACTACCACTGCTTTTAACTTCCGACCACGCATATCAATACAGATTTCCGTGCCCACTTTACTATATTCCGGCTTTACATATCCCATGCCGATACCAATCTTACGGGTAGGCGACATCGTACCGGAAGTAACCACTCCTACTTGCTCGCCTTCAGCATTTACCAGTTCATAGCCATGACGGGGAATTCCGCGATCAACCATTTCAAAGCCAACCAGTTTACGGGTAACACCTTCCGCTTTCTGTTTTTCCAGCATCGGACGGTTGACAAAATCCTTGCCCTCCACAAACTTAGTGATCCATCCCAATCCGGCTTCTATCGGAGAAGTCGTATCATCCAGATCATTGCCATACAGACAGAAGCCCATTTCCAACCGGAGCGTATCACGGGCACCCAAACCGATAGGTTTAATGCCATACTCTTCACCAGCTTCAAAAATAGCCTTCCATATAGAATCAGCCGCAGACGGATAGAAATAAAGCTCAAAACCTCCCGCACCGGTATAACCCGTATTGGAGATAATCACATTCTCTTCACTTGCAAACGTTCCAACCTTAAATGTATAATAAGGAATAGTAGCAAGATCAATATCCGTCAACTTTTGCAGAACCGAAATAGCCTTCGGACCCTGTATAGCAAGTTGAGCTATGTTATCCGACGAATTTTCCAACTCGGCTCCCTCCGTATTGTGAGAAACACACCAGTTCCAGTCTTTTTCCATATTGGAAGCATTCACCACCAACATGTATTTTTCCGGTTCATACTGATAAACCAGCAAATCATCTACAATCCCCCCATCCTCATTCGGAAAACAAGTATATTGTATTTTACCCGGAGCCAGTGCCGCCACATTGTTAGATGTTATTTTCTGCAGAAAGGCCAACGCTTGCGGTCCTTTCACCCAAAATTCTCCCATGTGCGATACATCAAATACACCGACACCTTGACAAACAGTTATGTGTTCATCAATGATACCGGAGTATTCAATAGGCATATTATAACCTGCAAACTCGTGCATTTTAGCACCAAGTGCTATATGTTTCTCTGTAAACGGAGTGGTTTTCATTATTTTAAAGTATTAAGTTTTAAGTATCAGGTATTAAGTATTACCGGAGCTTACCGTCTTTTTATTTGGAAGCCAGCAGTTCTGCTATTTTTACGATCACTTTCATTGCTTTCTCCATATTCTGGATAGGCACAAATTCGTAACGACCGTGGAAATTCAGACCACCGGCAAAGATATTCGGACAAGGCAATCCCTTAAAAGAAAGCTGCGCACCATCCGTACCTCCACGAATCGGTTTTACATTCGGTTTCACACCCACGGCTTCCATAGCTGCAAAAGCAGTATCGATGATGTGCATTACCGGTTCTATTTTCTCACGCATATTATAATACTGGTCGCGCAGTTCGAGTGTCGCAGTACCAGCTCCATATTCAGCGTTCATTTGAGCTACCAGACGTTCTATCTCTTTTTTACGGTTCTCAAATTTTGCACGGTCATGATCGCGGATGATATAAGACACAGTGCTTTGCTCCACATCCCCCTGAATACCAATCAAATGATAGAATCCTTCATAGCCGGTCGTATGTTCTGGTCTTTCCTGTGAGGGAAGCATCGTAATAAACTGATTGGCAAGATAGATAGAGTTAATCATCTTATCCTTGGCATATCCCGGATGCACATTACGTCCTTTAAAGGTTATTTTTGCGGCAGCAGCATTAAAGTTCTCAAACTCCAACTCCCCTACTTCACCTCCATCCATCGTATATCCCCATTCACAACCGAATTTCTCTACATCGAATTTATGAGCACCTTCACCGATTTCTTCGTCAGGATTGAAGCCGATACGGATTTTACCGTGTTTGATTTCGGGATGTTCCTTCAGATAAACCATCGCTGATACAATTTCCGCGATACCGGCTTTGTCGTCGGCACCGAGCAACGTTTTTCCGTTGGTTACAATCAAGTCTTCTCCCTTATGATCCAGCAATTCCGGGAATTGTGATGGAGAAAGGACTACATTCTCTTCAGCACAAAGCACAATATCCGAACCGTCATACTTTTCCACAATGCGCGGAGTGACATCTTTACCCGTCATATCAGGACTTGTATCCATGTGGGCAATAAACCCGATAGTGGGTACTTCTTTATTTATATTGGCAGGAAGTGTAGCAAAAAGATAGCCATGCTCATCCAAAGTAATATCTTCCAATCCCAAAGATTCCAACTCTTTTTTCAAGTATTCAGCAAAAATCATCTGCTTCGGAGTACTTGGAGTAAGCCCTGTCGATTCATCAGATTGTGTATCGAAGCTTACATACTTTAAAAATCTGTCTACTAAAGTCATATTGTTTTAATTACAAGTTACTAATTACAATTTACAAATTGATAGTTTATAGTGCCGTAAAGGTAAAAAAAGAGCCGTGAATTACAAAGCAATTCACGGCTCTTTTTATTGTATACTTTTATCCGGATACTTAAATATCCTATTTGACTACTTTAAAAATGGCTGCTACCATCAAAGCAATGTGTACAAACCTTGCATTTAGGTAATCCGATAGCCTCAATCAGCGTTTCCAGTGTATTAAACTTCAATGAACTGAGACCGAAACGCTCTGCAATAATACTAACCATCTTATCGTATTCCGGAGAACCGGTAGTAGCATATTTCTCCAGGTTCTTATTCTCATCCCCTTCCAGTTCCTTGATAATACGACGGGTAATCAACTCCAATGCATTTTTAGAAGCCGAAAAACCAACAAACGGACAAGCATAAATCAATGGCGGACAAGCGATACGCATGTGCACCTCCTTTGCTCCGTAATCATACAGAATCTTCACATTGTCACGTAATTGAGTTCCCCGCACGATTGAATCGTCACAGAACAACAAACGTTTATTTTGCAGCATGGCACGGTTGGGAATCAACTTCATCTTAGCAACAAGCGAACGCATCTCCTGATTGCTCGGAGTGAAGCTACGAGGCCATGTCGGTGTATATTTTGAAATAGCACGATGGTAAGGAACCCCCTTTCCTTCGGCATATCCTAAAGCCATACCCACTCCCGAATCAGGAATACCGCAAGCACAATCCACTTCCGATTCATCTGTCTGTCCCATTTTCAATCCGCTGGTGAAACGCACTTCCTCTACATTCTTTCCTTCATAACAAGAAGTCGGGAAACCGTAGTACACCCACAAAAACGAGCAAATCTGCATATCCTCATTGGGCTTGCGAAGCTGGTCAACATGATCGTCATACATACGGACAATCTCACCGGGACCTAAATATCTCTCAATCTCATAATCCAGATTCGGAAAACTGGACGATTCGCTCGTTGCAGCATAAGCACCGTCTTTCCTTCCAATCACCACCGGAGTACGTCCCCATCGGTCACGGGCAGCGATGATACTACCATCTTCCGTCAGAAGCAACATCGAACAAGAACCCTTAATGTGCTTAAACACATTTTCGATACCTTCCACAAAAGTTCTGCCTTGTATAATAAGTAATGCGATAAGTTCCGTCTGGTTGGTGTTGCTCGAACTAAGTTCGGCGAAGTGCATGTTTTGACTGAGAAGTTCTTCTTCCAATTCCTGGATATTGACTATTTTAGCGACTGTGACAATGGCGAAGCGCCCGAGGTGAGAATTGATGATGATAGGTTGTGCGTCTGTGTCGCTAATGATGCCGATGCCGGCGTTTCCTTTGAATTTGTCCAGTTCTCCTTCAAACTTGGTTCGGAAATAAGTACTTTCCAAATTGTGAATGGAGCGTATAAAACCTTTTTCCTCACTGTATGTTGCGAGTCCTCCTCGCTTGGTACCCAGATGTGAGTTATAATCTGTGCCGTAGAATAAATCAGTCACGCAGCTAGTTTTCGAGACTGTTCCGAAAAAACCTCCCATGTTGTTCTCTTTATTGATGATGTTTTAAAAAAGATGGCGCAAAAGTACAAAAAAGAATTCGTCCTATAAAAAAAGCGCTCCGCAAAGTTTTAGTTTTCTTTGCGAAGCACAACTAATATTTATTAAAAAGCGGGGAATCCGAAAACAATCTTTTTACCGGAATCTTATTTCCATTTCTTGATCGTTTTCAAGTCAGCGGGAGTTGCTTCAATCAAACTTACTGCAAATCCTCCGCTACGTGCCAGCTTCACAGACATCTTATTCTTGTTTGTAACAAGTCCTTTTTTTATCTGGTAAGAAGTAGGATTCTTTTCAAAATCCGCCTCCTTTCCGTCAGCATAAAGAGTAGCTACATATTGTTTTCCCGGTTCGAGAAAATCAAGTGTAAAAGCAGAAGTACGGGGATTCTCATCGGTGATACCACCTACAAACCAGTTATCAGTACCTTTTGCCTTACGTGCTACGGTAATATAATCTCCCGGTTCCGCTTCCAGATACTTGCTGTCATCCCAATCAACGGCTACATCCTTGATAAATTGAAATGCATCCATGTGACGTTCGTAACTCTCCGGAAGGTCGGCTGCCATTTGCAAAGGACTGTACATCGTTACATAAAGTGCCAACTGTTTTGCCAAAGTTGTACGTACAAAACTGTGGTCGCCTGACAGGAAAGAAAGTTTTGTATCAAAGATACCCGGTGTATAATCCATCGGTCCACCAATCTGACGGGTGAAAGGAAGCAAGGTGGTATGGAACGGCTTATTCCCTGCAAAGGCTTCATATTCCGTGCCACGAGCCGATTCATTACCGATCAGATTCGGATATGTGCGACATAATCCTGTCGGACGGGTTGCTTCGTGAGCATTTACACAGATCTTATATTCGGCCGCTTTTTCCACCGCATATAAATAATGATTGTTCATCCACTGTCCGTAATGATGTTCTCCACGCGGAATAATATTACCTACATACCCGCTCTTCACAGCATTGTATCCGTTATCTATCATAAACTGATAGGCTTTATCAAGATGGCGCTCGTAGTTACGTACAGAAGCGGAAGTCTCGTGATGCATCATCAGCTTCACTCCTTTTTCCTTTGCATACGCATTGAGCATCTTCACGTCAAAATCAGGATACGGAGTTACGAAATCAAAGACATAATCCTTCGAATTTCCGAACCAGTCTTCCCAGCCTTCATTCCAGCCTTCCACTAAGATCTGGTCGAATCCATGCTCTGAAGCAAAGTCAATGTAACGCTTCACTTTGTCATTATTGGCTGCATGACGCCCGCTCGGTTTTGTTTGGGAATAATCCGTCTGTCCCAGTTTCACAGAATAAACATCATCCGTGTACGACCAGGAACTTTTTCCGGTAATCATTTCCCACCACACACCGATGTATTTCACCGGCTTAATCCAGGAAACATCTTCGTAGGCACAAGGTTCATTCAAGTTCAAAGTCAATTTGGAAGCCAGAATATCACGAGCATCATCACTGACAATCACCGTGCGCCAGGGTGAACGGCAAGGCGTTTGCATATAACCTTTATCCCCTTTTGCATCAGGAGTCAGCCATGATTCAAAAATCAGGTTCTGATCGTCAAGGTTCAGATGCATACAAGAATAATCAACCAAAGCCGC
Source organism: Bacteroides sp. 1_1_30 (assembly GCF_020982715.1). Taxonomy (NCBI): domain Bacteria; kingdom Pseudomonadati; phylum Bacteroidota; class Bacteroidia; order Bacteroidales; family Bacteroidaceae; genus Bacteroides; species Bacteroides sp. 1_1_30. The sequence goes on along the minus strand of NZ_JAJKHN010000079.1, from coordinate 4,417 downwards.
TTCATGCAGATTGATATACAACCCGTCGGCTGTCTTCATTTGCAAAGATGTCTGCACACCTGTTGGTGAAAAAGGAGTTTGAGAAGCATTTGGAGTAATTGCCCCTTGCAACAATCCGCGAATCTCTGAAAGCTTGGATTCGGTATAGTCATATTCCTGCGTATCATAATCGCCTGGAATCCAGAATGCCGTATGATCGCCGGCCATAGCAAACTGCGAATGTTCTTCTTTTATAACGAAGTAATTCAGATTCTTTTGCTGCGGGAACTCATAGCGGAACCCCAAGCCATCATTATAAAGACGAAAACAAATAATCAGATTACGATCTTGCGCCTTTTGATTCAGGGTAACAGCCATTTCATTATAATGGTTGCGGATCGATTTCACCTCTCCCCACACCGGTTCCCATGTTTCATCAAAAGCAGAAGTTTTAATATCGGCCAGAGTGAATCCATTCATCAGTCCGGGATCATTTTTCAATTCCAGTCCCAGTTTCGAAGGTTTAATCACCTCTTTTCCTTTATAAGAGAGTTCATACACCGGTTCTCCTTGCATGTTGACAGAGAAATTAAGTTTTAATTGTCCGTCAGGAGAAGTGATACTTTCGGCCTTTGCTGATGTGCCGAAGAAAAAAGAGAGCAACAGGCAGACCCACATTGCAGTTCCTATTTTCATGTTCTTCATGATATAAATGAGTTAGTTAATAATCGTATGGCAAAGATAGACCGGAAATCCAAGTAGTGTTTTTCTTTATAAAGAAAATATAGAGGAATACAGATTCAAAAACGAAATAAGTACTTAATAATAAAACAGATAACACATTTTGTCTCCCCCCCAAAATATAGTGTCTATGGTGATTAAATTAAAAGGATTAAATATGAATATTGCATAATCTTTCTATATTTGCAGATTATTATCTCAATCACATCAACAAACATTTTATTATTTATATGACACAACACCTTAGTTTATCCCGGAGGCTTCCAACAATTCGAAAAGGATTTTGAAGCCGCCTACAAATAATATCAATCTTTCAATCAAATGAGTAAAGAAGTTATCTATATCTTTATCGGTGGAGGAACTGGTAGTGCACTACGTTATTTTATCCAGTTGTTAATGCACGAACGAATCGTCCCTTATCATTTTCCATGGGCCACTTTCACGGTCAATCTTCTCGGCAGTTTTCTCATCGGTCTGTTCTATGCTCTTTCAGAGCGATTCCACCTTCCGTTCGAGGTCCGTTTGTTTCTGACAACGGGTTTATGTGGAGGTTTCACAACGTTCTCTACTTTCTCCAGTGATGGCGTAGGTCTGCTGAAAGGAGAATTTTACGGAGCATTTGTTCTATATACATTATTAAGTATAGGAATAGGATTAGCCGCAACGTTAGCCGGCGGATATGTGGGAAAACAGATTTAATAATTCGAATATAAATCCTACCTTTACGGCATGATTAAAAGAAACCCAACCAAACCCGTCCGCGTTGTTCCTCCCATGATGGAAGAACAGGAAGTCAGTACTATTACCCTACAGGAATGGCTCGACAGAGAAGAAACCGTCTCTCATCTTTTATTCTGCAAAGGAAAAGAAGAAGGCATCGACAAATCTTACAAAAGTTTCAAAAACTGCACCTTTCAGCATCAGACATTCAGCGAATGTAAATTCCGTTCCTCTCAACTGAGCGATGTCAGGTTCGAGAACTGCGACCTATCCAACATTTCTTTTGCTGAAAGTTCGCTCTACCGGGTAGAATTCATTTCCTGCAAACTATTGGGTACCAATTTATCGGAAACAACGATGAATCACGTCTTGCTGCATGACTGCAACGCAGGTTATATCAATCTGGCTATGAGTAAAATGAACCAGGTACGTTTTGCACACAGCCAGCTCCGCAACGGAAGTCTGAACGACTGCCGTTTTTCATCCGTCGCATTTGAGAGTTGCGATCTCGTAGAAGCCGATTTTTCACACGCTCCGCTTCGCGGAATAGATTTGCGCACTTCCCGTATCAGCGGAATCACGCTTAACATCAGCGATCTGAAAGGGGCTGTCATCACTTCCCTGCAAGCAATGGATTTGCTTCCACTGTTAGGGGTTATTATCGAAGATTAAAATCCTGCAAATTCACCCCGCCGCACTCAAACAAAAAGCATCGTCCCGTTGTTATAGTATAAGGTCGGACTAACGACATATAGGGAATAGGCACAAAAAGAATACCTATTTATAGTGATTTCTCACTCCCCGTCAAGTCCGTACTTTTGCAGAAATCTTATTCAAAAACAATAGAAACGATGAAAATTGAAAAAATTGTAGCTCGAGAAATTCTCGATTCAAGAGGTAACCCCACAGTAGAAGTTGACGTAGTATTGGAATCCGGCATTATGGGACGTGCATCTGTGCCGTCAGGTGCTTCCACAGGTGAACACGAAGCATTGGAACTTCGCGATGGTGACAAACAGCGCTATGGTGGAAAAGGAGTACAAAAAGCGGTTGATAATGTAAATAAAATCATCGCTCCGAAACTGATTGGTATGTCTTCACTCAATCAGAGAGGTATCGACTACACAATGCTGGCATTGGACGGCACTAAGACTAAATCGAATTTAGGTGCTAACGCTATTCTCGGTGTATCTCTTGCCGTAGCTAAAGCTGCTGCCAACTATCTGGATCTTCCTCTATACCGCTATATCGGTGGAACAAATACGTATGTAATGCCTGTACCGATGATGAACATCATCAACGGTGGTTCACATAGCGATGCTCCGATCGCATTCCAGGAATTTATGATCCGTCCCGTAGGTGCTCCTTCTTTCAGAGAAGGTCTGCGCATGGGTGCTGAAGTATTCCACGCTTTAAAGAAAGTCTTGAAAGACCGTGGCCTTAGCACTGCTGTAGGTGATGAAGGTGGTTTCGCACCTAACCTCGAAGGTACGGAAGATGCTTTGAATTCTATTCTGGCCGCTATCAAAGCAGCAGGATACGAACCGGGCAAAGACGTTATGATCGGTATGGACTGTGCTTCTTCCGAATTCTACCACGATGGTATTTACGATTATACCAAGTTTGAAGGTGAAAAAGGTAAGAAACGCACTTCCGCAGAACAAGTTGACTATCTGGAAGAACTAATCAACAAATTCCCTATCGACTCTATCGAAGACGGTATGAACGAAAACGACTGGGAAGGCTGGAAAAAGCTGACCGAACGCATCGGCAACCGTTGCCAGTTGGTAGGTGACGACCTGTTCGTAACCAACGTAGATTTCCTTGCAATGGGTATCGAAAAAGGCTGTGCCAACTCTATCCTGATTAAAGTAAACCAAATCGGTTCGCTGACAGAAACACTGAACGCTATCGAAATGGCTCACCGTCATGGATACACTACTGTTACTTCTCACCGTTCGGGTGAAACAGAAGATGCTACTATCGCCGATATCGCAGTAGCTACTAACAGCGGACAGATCAAGACAGGTTCTTTAAGCCGCTCAGACCGTATGGCTAAATACAATCAGTTACTCCGCATTGAAGAGGAACTGGGAGATTTGGCTGTATATGGTTACAAGAGAATTAAATAATTCAATATTCTCTTACTTGAATAATTCATCCCCGGACAATTAGATTATCCGGGGATTTTTACATATTAACCATTCACTAAATCTTTTTGCATTGTAAGAAAACTAGCTTCACTAAGCATCAATAAATATCTCCAATATTTTGCGAATTGAATTAATAAGGCTACATTTGCAACGTCTAACATATTAACAGACGGTGGGGAAACCTGCCTACTATCGCAGCGAGCATTTTTATGTTCGTATGTGAACTCTTATATGGGCGGTTTCGTCCCCCCATAGAGAGTGTTAATGCACCTCTAAACCTGCCGTCGGTATGTTAGACAATGGGACAGGCGAAACCGCTTTTTTATTAGCACTTCTTCCTCTCCCATCAATCTATTATTCATCTTTTAAATTCTAATGATTATGGAAAACAGTCAATTAAAAGACTTACAGGAAGAGGTTTCAGAAGCTACGAAACAGTATATCCTGACTACATTCAATTCTGAAAATGGAATGAAAACGTATTATTTGCAGATGTCAAACATAATACGCTCTGCGCACATTAATCCTCCCATTGACACCGAATACAACAGTTTAAAAAAGCTAAGCAAAAAGCTCAAGCAATATTGTACTTTCATTCAAACACTTGGCGAACATGAATGGGACAAGGGAATAGCCGATATTCAGAAAGCATTAGGCATTTATCTAATGCAAAATAACATCGAAAGTAAAGAACGCAAACAAACGAACCAAGAAATTGCCTCTCAACTGCAATTCATCGTTTTTCTCGGCTCAGTTGTAATTCTTGGGGGATTAAGTTTAGTCAATTCCCTTCATGCATATACCTTTGCTAGCCTAAAAAGGAA
>NZ_JAJKHN010000078.1:0-29415 GCF_020982715.1 Bacteroides sp. 1_1_30 | reverse complement strand
CAATTTTCATGTTAGTTTATGTTTTATAATATCTTATAAAGATAAGGAAAATAATCGACATATACAATAGATAATACACTAATAGTCAATAATATAAAAATAAAATACAAGTTGTAAGATAGTAAAAAATATAATGCGTCGACCCTGCGTCCGTAATTCTGTAGTTGTCATCTTGTAAAGTGACAAATGTCCTGTTGTAAGGTGACATTAGTCCTCTTGTAAGATGACAATGGTCCCCTTGCAAGGGGACAACTACCCGAGTGCATAGAAAATTCTAGTTCAGTGCAGTGGAATTTCTAATAGAGTGCAGTGAAAACTCAAAGTCATCGAAGTACTTTTTATACTCAACCCAGCTAATATACTTCACAAGGATAATAATTTTAAAAGATATTGCTATTTATTATAGGATGAAACTTTATATCTCTCCCTCAAAAACTCTTAAAGATAATTGGGATTGAACTGATATTTCTTATAGAAAATCAGGAATAAAATAAATCCGATCAGTGCGAAAGGAACCCCTGTAAGCGCAGGATAACGATAGCCTTCGCTGATAGCCAGTCCTCCTGCATATGCGCCGATGGCATTTCCCAGGTTGAATGCAACCTGCACGCTGGCAGCTCCCAGCATCTCTCCGCCTTTTGCCACACGGATAATTAATACTTGTTCCGGACTGGATACGGCAAATAATCCTGCCGTACAAAGGCACATCAGTAGAGCGGCTGCCCATTTATAAGGTGAAAGGAAGAATAGGAGGAGTAGCATAATACAGATGAGCGCTTGTGCGACAGTTCCTACCTTTCCCGGTGTGTAACGGTCGGAGAGACGTCCGCTGATAAGATTCCCCATGACCATACCGAATCCGGCAAGAATCATCAGAGGAGTAATGCTTTCGGCAGAGAAACCGGAAACGTTTGTCAGCATCGGATTGATATAGCTATACCAGCAGAATACACCACCGTTGCTTAATGCTGTGGCACCCAGAATCAGCCACGGGGCCGGAGTTTTGAGGAAGCGGAATTGCCCCTTGAAGCCGGTGTCTTTCAACCCTTCTACGTGGGGAACCCAGCGCCAGATGTAATACATGATTACGATTCCCCAAATGCCTACCAACAGGAAAGTGGCACGCCAGGAAAGCATAGTGCTGAGGGAAGTTCCCAATGGGACGCCGAAGAGGTTGGCGATGGTCATTCCGGCAATCATAATCGAAACAGCTTCCGAACCTTTTCCTTTATCAGCCAGTCGCTCGGCAACAATAGAGCCGACACCGAAGTAGGCTCCATGAGGAAGTCCGGAGATGAAACGTGCGGCAAGCAATACCCAGTAGTTGGGTGACAAAGCGGCACAGATATTACCTATCATAATCAGGGTGACCAGTACCAGCAGAATATGTTTCAAAGGATATTTGCGGGCTAATGTCAGTACGGGTGCACCCACACAGACGCCCAACGCATAGGCGGAAATGAAATGTCCCGCAACGGGGATACTGATTCCTAAATCTTTTGCCACGTCGGGCAAAATTCCCATCATCACAAACTCGGCAATACCCAATCCCAGGGTGCCGAACGCCAATGCAATCAGACTTTTCTTCATACCAAACTATACCTGATACCTGTTACTTTTTTACCTTCTTCTTTTTTGCGGGTGCAAAGGTAAAACAAAATCGGCCAAGGTGAGTTCGGTAGGAAAGATTTTGATTTAAGTCAATTTATGCAATGTATGTAATCAAGGGGATGGATGTACTACCAGGCAATGTTGTCCGAAAAAGTGTATTGCTGATCACCTTACTGTTTCTGAATCCACTCGGTCATATCTTTCAATACTTCCGGACTGATGGTTTCTTCCAGTTGCCCGTATTCGGCCAATGTGCCTTTTTCGCAGGTCTGCAACAGATGGTTCAGGTTCGGATAGGCTTTTACAGTTACATTTTTGTTTCCGTTTTCGCTGATTCTTTGTTGGATGGCTGTAAGGTTCATAGTCGCGTCCACTTGAATGTCCTTTTCTCCGTTTAGGGCGAGTACCGGACATTTCACATTCTTCAGGGCATTAGCCGGGTCGTACCTCATAAAATGAAGATACCAGGGCGAGGTCATCGAACGTATCTGGGCGGAAATCTGCTGTACGGTATTCAAGTCTTTCAGTTGTTCGGACGACATGGTTTTGGTAACGTCTGCATACAGTTCCTTTTGGAGCTCATCCGTTGTCTTGTCCGCTTGTTGCAGTATGGCATACCTGTTTCGCAGCGACGGTTTCGTTCCTTGCCAAAGCGCATCCGGCATTCCCTGAGATTTAGAAATCAGTTCCACTTGCCTTAGCATCAGGCTGTCTCCTTTGATGGCGGCTCCCGCCAATGAAACGATAAATGCCACTGACGGATCATTGGCTGCCACAATGAATGCGATGGTTCCTCCTGCGCTATGTCCGATGATTCCAATCTTTTTCGTGTTTATTTCTTTTCTGCCGCGCAGATAGTGGATGGCAGCTTCCGTATCTCTGGCAAAGTCTTCGTTGGTAGCTGTTGCATGGTTGCCTTGTGAGGCGGCTGTGCCACGGTCGTCGCAGCGCAATACGGCGATGCCGTTTCGCGTCAGATAGTCGGCGATGACAAGGAAAGGCTTGTGTCCCATAATCTCCTCATCCCGGTTCTGCGCACCGCTTCCTGTCACCATGACTACCGCCGGAAATTTTGTTCCTTTTTCGGGAAGAGTGAATGTTCCCGCGAGATTGATTCCGTCCTGTTCGTTTCTTACCGTGACTTCTTCGCTTTTGTAAGAGAAAGGCGGCTGAGGTTCCTGCGGGCGTTTGGAGCGGCTTGCTTCTCCTTTTTCCAGATTCAACGGCAAAGGAATGCCTTGTGTGAATGTTCCGCTAATACTACGGTCGTTGCTCAGCTTTCCTTTGTAAGAAGCGTGGATAACAGGTGTCTGCACAGTCAATATGGAATCTTTGAACGAAGTGGTTTGCGTCTTTATTCCGTTAGCCCCCTGGTCGGGGCTGTCGAGTGTCGTTATGTAAGTGCCTTCTCCTGTCTGATTGATATGGAATACAAGGGTCAGCGAACCGGTGGGAACAGTCAGTTTTCCGTGCCAGGTTCCTGAGATATCTTGGGCGGATGCGGAAGATGACAAGGATAAACCGGTCAACAAGCCGGTAATGACAGTTACTAGGTAGACAGCTTTCAATGTTTTCATAAAAGAGAAATTTAACGGAATATTTTTTAGCTATACGGTATACGCAAAGATAGTGTATTTTTAAAAATAACAGATATACTTGTTAAACTTTATAGCCTGACAAACACCGTTTTAACTTCCGGGATATCACACCGCACGGATACTACCGATTCTCCTTTCCTTTTATCTACACGGATGGCTGCGCGACCATTGTAGGCCTGTACCTTTCGTGAACCGGTAGAAGTCCCCTGGTTCTCGATTAATTGCCCGTCTCCTGCCAGTCCGAATTCTATATAGTTTACGGCATCCAGACAGGGTACGCCTTTAGCGTCTGTCAGCTGGACTTCCACCATTGATATATCGCCTGAACTTTCTCCGCCGCAATGAGTGACTTTCGCTTGCAGTTGCGCAGGCTTACCCCATGTGCGGGTTTCGTATACAAACCGGAGCGTGTCTGCCACGACTGCTTTCCCTTTGGAAAGGGCGATGACTGTATTCTCTCCTGCCTGTAACTTGCAGTTCCAGTGTAGACCTGCCGCTGGATAGTCCTGACTGTTACGCTTCTTTATTCCTTGCGGCACTCCGTTGACAATCAACTCCACTTGCGGACAGTTAGAGTAGACTAATATCTCTTTCATTTCTTCCGGTTTGCCCCATCGAATCGGCCATGTATGCCCATAGATATGTATCATAGGCTTTTTCGCCCAGTATGATTGGAATACATAGTAAGTCTCCTTCGGTGTGAGATCTCTTTCCACTACTCCTTTTTGATTGACATAAGGCACAGGATTCTCCGGACGTACCGGAGTAGAGAAGTCCTTGAACGGCCAATATGCCGCCCCTGTCAGCCAATCCATCGTTTCCTGTTCTTTCAGATGCCAGTCGATGAGGCGCACCATGTAACTTTCCGACCAGTCGCCGTCTTTGGAAGCGCGTGCGTTTCCACCGTAAAGCGAAGCATCTCCCGCGCGTTCGTCTGCTCCCTTGCCCGCTTCAATCTTATCCAAATTGATGAACGGGTCCTCCGCATGGCGGCGGGCATGGCAGTCGCCTCCCCATTCGGCATGGAAGAAATGTTTCACCTGCTGCATCTCATGGAATGAAGCATTTTTATAATCGGTGAAGATGCCTCTGTACCACCCCGCCCAGATAGAAGGAGAATAAACATCTACGATATCTTTACAGAAGTCGCAACGGCGGATAGCGGTCACCCGGCTATCGTCCGATTGATGCGCCAATTCATGGAGTTCCTTCATAAAACTACGTATCTTTCCCTTGTCGAATTCCGGGAAGTCGTTCGGCCAGTCGTTTTCATTACCTAATCCCCAGATGATGACGGCGGGATGATTATAATGCGTATGAATCATGTTCGTCAACATTCGTTTGGCTTGTGCCTGATACTGCTCGCCACCCAGACCGCCGCGGCACCAGGGAATCTCTTCCCATACAAGAATGCCCAGTTCATCGCAAAGAGAAAGAATAATGTCCGACTGTTGGTAATGTCCCAGCCGGATAAAATTCACTCCCATTTCTTTCATGAGCGTCATTTCCGCCCGCATTTGTTCTTCTGTCATAGCTGCGCCTACGCCCGCATGGTCTTCGTGGCGGTGTGTACCGCGCAGCAAAAGGCGGGAACCGTTGAGGCGGAATGGTCCTTTTTCCACAAATTCAAAATGGCGGAATCCGAATCGCTCGATGGCTTTCTGCTCCTGTCCGTTGTGGTGCAGGGTAATTTCGCAGGTGTAAAGAGCAGGATCCTCGTCCGACCATAATTCCGGCTTCTGAATATTTGCCGTCAGCAGGGAAGCTTTTCCAAGCGGCATCACTTCTTTTTCTTCATTCAGTATTATCTTGCCTGAAGGAGATTTGACGATGATATGCGCAGTTGTTTTCCTGATATCCGACGGATTATAGAAAAAAGCTTGAACGGCAAGTGTTGCCTTTTTCAGGTTTTTGTCTAATACGGCATCTATTTGTACACGATCTATGGAAACTTCGGGGACATACGCCAGGTTGAGGTAGCGGTATAGTCCGCCATAAACGTTGAAATCCGATAAGTCGGAAGGAATCATTTCCGCATCCCGGCTGTTGTCGCAACGGATGGATAGGGGAACTTTACCGCCAAAACGTTGAACACATTCGGGAGTGGAGACGAATGCTTGCACCGCTTCGGTGATATCTGCCGTCCATTCATCGTATCCGCCGATATGGGAAGCGACCCGTGTCGTGTAGATGTATACTTCGGTCTTTTGTCCCGCTCCTTCAAAGTCGAGCAGGATTCGTCCGTTGGGATAGGGATTTTGTATGTCGAGCAGTGTTTTATACCACCCGGGGCCCTGGTAGTAATTCATGTCCGGGTCTACGGCATCTGTGGCATTGAAGCAATGGGGCAGGGTGACAGGCGTCCATAGGGGAACGCATTCCGAACTGCCGGGAGCGGCGGGACGCACTGCTTCCCAGATATTGCCGATGTCTCCCCGCAGATACAGCCAGTTGTCGGTTAGCCGGGTTTTATGCCCGGTGAGGACTTTAGCTTCGGATAGGGTGGCGCAGCCTATAATAAGGCATAACGTATAAATCAGTCGTTTCATTTCTTTCTCGTTTTTAGAAAAGTTTGCCGGTTTTCTCCAGTTTATCCTTGCGTAGTAATGCTTCTATAAAGTAATAGTCGGCATATACGATGGGTACGTCCACTTCTACGTTGGTAGGTTTGGTTCCTGTGCTGTGGAGTAGCAGGAAACCGTTGTCTTTGTTCAGCGTAGTGCGATAACTGTTCGTCAGGTTCTCTACTATCCTGTCGGCGTTTTTCTTGTAGCGTTCGCTGTTTTTGCGGTCATATTGCGACAGTTCGTAGAGTGCGGAAGCGATCACTGTGGCTGCTGAGGCGTCACGCGGCTCGTTGGGAATGCCGGGAGCGTCGAAGTCCCAGTAAGGGATCAGGTCTTCGGGCATATTTTTGTGGGTGAAGAGGTATTGTTCCACCTTTTTAGCCTGTTCGAGGAATTCCGGTAACTTGGTTTCCCTGTAACACATCGTATAGCCATACAGTGCCCATGCCTGACCGCGTGCCCAAGCCGATTCGTGCGCAAGTCCCTGATGTGTGTTCTTTTTCAGTACTTGTCCGGTGATGGTGTCGTAGTCTATCACATGATAGCAACTATAGTCTGCACGGAAATGATTTTTCATCGTAGTCCGTGCGTGGCTTACCGCTATATTATAATAGGTGGAATCCTTACTTTCTTTGGTAGCCCAAAACAGCAACTCAAGGTTCATCATATTATCAATGATGACCGGGCATTGCCATTTATCCTTGTTATGGTCCCAAGAGCGGATAATGCCGGCTTTGGGTTTGAACCGGGTGGAAAGTGTGCGTGCCGATTGCAACAGAATTTCTTTGTAGCGTTCGTCTTGCGTCAGGCGATAACCGTTTCCAAAGCTGCAATACATCTTGAAGCCCATGTCGTGAGTGCCGCCGTTCATCTTTTCCTGTTCCAGGATATCGGTATGTTGCTGCGCCTTCTTTTTCCAGAAATTATTCTGGGTATACTCATAGAGAAACCAGAGCTCGCCGGGGAAGAATCCGCTGGTCCAGTCTTTGGACGGGACGAGGTGAAGCGTCCCGTCCGGTTCCGTATTCCGGGGATTGGTGAGTGGCCCCCATCCGTTCTTTTCGCGTTGCGCACGGCTTTCGGGTGATTCGTTGGCTACGGCGTAGTCTATTTCATCAAAAGCGCATCGGAGTTGTTGCTGTGCAAACTCCATGTTGTCTTCCACTATGTTTGAATCCGGTTGCGGAGTACAGGCCGTGAGGCCGGCTCCGAGCAATAAAGCTGCTATGGGGAGCTTCAACTTTATGGTTACGGTGGATAATTTCAATTTCATATATGTATACTATTTGTTAGCGTTATTCAATGTATTTGCTATTTCGAAGTTATTGCGATACAGAGATTACTGCCATGCTTACTCTTTTTCAAGCCGTACGGCAATAGGAGTCATGTATTGGCTTCCCTGGTATTGTTTTCCTTTCAGGCTGCATTCAAAACTACCTTTCGGCAGCTTCACTTTTCCCAGACGTAGACTGTTGGTCCCTTTCTGTTCGGGATAAGTGGAGTAGTTCGCTTCCAGTTTCTGTCCGGCTATCTCTACCACGACTGTTCCCGTATCATTCTTTCCCTGCGTGTTGTAGTCCAGATAAACAGTATATTCGACAGGTGCGCTTGACCGTAAGTTCCATTTCATCCACTGATTCGTATTTTTCCATTTGGTAACGTAGTTGCGGTTCGGTTTGCCGTCACCGTATCCCAATCCACGCCCTTGCAGTTCGGAATCGAATGTATAGAGCGTATTGCTCTGTTTGTGGTCGATAAGACGGATGGGATTCGGCACTTTCCGGTTGTTCAGTACCAGTGCGATGACGGAATTCATGCTGTCCGGCGCATTGGCGGGCAAGGTCAGTTCGTAATCATCCGCGTTTAAGCGCTTGAATCTTATCGCCGCCTTCTTGTCGGCAACGAGCCATCCTTTTCCGATGTCGGAACGGAGTCCGCCGATAATCAGTTTTCCATCGGCTGGCCAATGAAATACGTGTGCATACAGCGTATCTCCTTTCAGTGTCGTTACGCCCCACGGCTGTATAGGCAGATTGGTGCGTTGTGCTCCATAGATACTTTCTCCGTTCACCTTCAACCACTGTCCTATGCCCTGAAACACTTCGATGTCTCTCTTGTCCCATCGGCCATTGCCCATCGGACCTACGTTCATCAGTATATTACCCCCTTTCGAAGTGGCGCTGGGTAATAATTGTACAAAGAATGAAACAGGTTTGCGCACTGTATCCACTACGCTGTATCCATAAGACTCGTTGGTAGTGGGAATAGATTCCCATGCCCCTTCGGTGGGGAAAAAGAAGGCGGAACGGTCGCCCGTATTGCGGTAATCACCTATATTATTAGAGCCAAAACGTGCTAGTCGTCCGTTTACGACGATTTTGTTTTGTGGGTCCGCTTGGCGGATAGCTTCCAGTATGCGGATATTGAGATAGAGCGGAAGCTTCTGCGGAGTATCGAACCATAAGATGTCGGGGTCGTACTTTCTGATAAGTTCCTGTATTTGCGGAATGGATTTCTCGTTTACATATTTCTCGGCATTAGCGAGAAAGTCTTTACGTTCCAGCCACCAGTTCTTGCCGCCCACAAGTTTATCTCCACCGGGATTCGTGGGATAATCCCAATCGTTTCCCGGAGCGTCCGGGTGTTCCCAGTCAAAAGCGTGCGAATAATAGAAACCGAACTTGATGCCATATTTCTTAGCGGCTCTGCTCAATGCTTCCATCGGATCTTTCTGAAATTTGGAAAGGCGAATATCGTAGGGATAAGCATCGGATGGATACATGGCGAATCCGTCGTGATGCTTGGCAGTAATGACGAAATATCTCATGCCTGCTTCCGATGCATGGCGCATCCACTCCTCGGCATCAAATTCAGTAGGATTGAAAGGAAGTATCAGTTCTTTTTTGTACTCTTCCAGGGGGATGCGGGCTTTTCGCATCAGGTGTTCGGTATAGCCGCTCTGCATCTTGTTTTTCCAAAGACCCGCGGGTACGGAGTAAGGGCCCCAATGGATGAAGCAACCGAATTTGGCTTCGTTATACCACGACATTCGTTGCTCCTTATTCTTTTGAGAGGCTGTCCACCAACCGTCGTAGGCTTTGCGAAGCTCGTCTTTGTCTTGTTGCAATTGCAGGTTGCGGGGGATTTCGAGCCCTTGTTCGTCGCCACTCTGCGCCCATATAGCGAGGGGAGAAGCACTCATTGCCATGCAGCAGGCAATCGTTATGGTTTGATAATAGTTTCTCATGATTGTTCTCTCTTTTATTAAACTTGATAAGCAGTCTTTTTTTATTTCACTTGATACGTCTTTCCCTTTTCCGTTTCAATCACTTCTTCGTGGGGTGAGGTCGCTTCGCGTATCCGGCAGGTTCCTCCCGAATGGGAAGTAACGGACAGCCGGGTAATCCTGCTTTCTTTCCATTCCATGTCGATGGTGAATCCGCCTCTGGCGCGGACGCCTTTGATACTTCCGCTTTGCCAGTTGTCCGGCAGGGCAGGTAGCAGGTGTATGTATCCCGCATGGCTTTGCAGCAGCATTTCCGTAATGCCTGCCGTTCCTCCGAAGTTTCCGTCAATCTGGAAAGGGGGATGGGCATCGAAGAGATTGGCGTATGTACCCCCTCCACGGACGCTGACTTGGGTGGCATCTACGTATCTCAATCCGTTTTTCAGTATCCCGAAAGCATGATTACCGTCGCGCAGACGTGCCCAGAAGTTAATTTTCCATGCCATAGCCCAGCCTGTGCCGCCGTCTCCGCGGATTTCGAGTGTCCGTTGGCAGGCGGCTGCCAGTTCCGGCTGCTGTTCGGGGATAATCTGTCGTCCGGGGTGCAGGGCGAACAGATGGGATACATGGCGATGGTTAGGGTCTGTCTCTTCAAACTCTTTATCCCATTCGAGTAGTTGTCCTTTTGAACCGATGCGGAACGGTTGCAGGTTGGCGCGTACATCCATGCACTGCTGGCGAAATGCTTTGTCCGTATCCAGCACCGTACTTGCTTCGATGCAGTTGGTCAGTAAGTCCCATGCCAGACCGAGATCCATACCGGATGAACGGCTGATCTCTCCGTTCTGTTTCTTTCCTTCCTTGTCGATATAGCGGAAGCGATTCTCGGGTGAAGTGGATGGGTTGGTAATCCAGTAGCCTGTTTCCGGATCTTTTTGCAGCCATTGCAGCAGGAATTCGGCTGCGCCTTTCATCAGGGGATAAGCCGTTTTGGACAAGTATTTTTTATCGCCGCCGAAGGCATAGTGTTCCCATAGATGCTGACAGAGCCATACGCCTGCCATTGGCCAGCACGACCATCGAGGTGCGCCTTTCGGATCGGAATCATAGCCTCCGGTCGGAGCGGTTTGTGCCCAGACGTCCGAGTTATGGTGGGCCAGCCATCCGCGATTGATGCCATAGTTAACTTTGGCCGTTTGTGCGCCATTGACAGCCAGGCGGCCGATGAAATCGGACAATGGCAGGAAGCATTCCGGAAGATTGGTTATTTCCGCCGGCCAGTAATTCATCTCAGTATTAATGTTGGTCGTATAATTCGATCCCCAAGGCGGTTGAACGTGCCGGTTCCAGATGCCTTGCAGATTGGCGGGCAGCCCGCCCGGGCGGGAAGAGGCAATCAGCAGGTAACGACCGTATTGATAGTAGAGTTCCGTCAATCCGTTGTCAGTGGGGTCTTGTTCGAAGCTTTTTAAACGTTCGTTGGTGGGGAGTGCTTCTTTTTGCAGATTCTCTGTGCCCAGTGATAGTTGCAGGCGGTTGAAGAGTTGCTGATGGTCATCCGTGTGTCGTTGCAGTAATTCCTGATAGGGACGCTTGCATTTTTTGAGTGTCATTTTCTTATTCCCGAAATCGGTGACGGCAGAGAGTAGCAGCACTACTTCATTTGCATTGCGAACGGTCAGTGCAGAGTCGTTTGCCTCACAGTGACCGCCATCCGGCAGCAGTTCCACTTGCACTTTGAATTGTGTCCCCCGTTTGTCATCGTATACCACCTGATGTGGGTCGTAGTCACGATTGGCAACATAGGCGGGGGCTTTGCCGTTCAGGATCAGTGTCTTTTCCCCTTTTGTCTGCACGGTATAGCGCAGCAGGCTGTTCAAGCGAATATGGAGCGATACCGCCTGGGGACGGTCTGCGGCTATTTTTATGACCATCACCTGGTCCGGATAGGAGATAAAGGAAGTGCGGCGGTATTTCACTCCGTCCGCTTCGTAGGTGACGGTAGACAGTGCGTTCGATATGTTGAGTTCACGATACAGATTCCGGGCTTCCCCCCGCGTCAGTTGGTCGAGCATCAGGTTTGCCATAGGCAGGTAACGGGCTGTATACGGACCTTGTGCATTGGCTTTCCAGAGTTCGCTTGCCTTGGCATAGTCTCCGCGGTCGACAGCTTCCCGTACCTGTGGCAACGCGTTCGCGGCTTTGGGGTTGTTCCAGTCCTGCGGATAGCCCGACCAGATCGATTCTTCGTTCAGTTGATATACTTCCTGTAGCGGGTTGCCATATACCATCGCTCCGATACGTCCGTTACCGATAGGAAGAGCTTCTTCCCATACGGTAGCCGGAGCGTTATACCAAAGCTTGTATTCTTTTCCAAACGTTAATGTCGTGGAAAGGAATATACATCCTGAAAACCATATACTTCGTACCTTCATATTCATCGTCTGCTATTTTTTATTCGTCCGTAGATTCTCATTCGTCAGCTATTTCGAATGCTTTCGCGGTGTTGGATATTAATTGGATTGCGGGCAGTTTCTCTTTCAATTCCAGTCTGACAACCGTAGCTATCTTGTCAGGAGCCTGCGTGGGAACTTGTATCGTAATGCCGCCGGGCGTTTTAGTAAATTTCAGTTTCGTACCGTCGGCCAGCAGCATTGCTTCCTTCACTGTATATTTCGTGTCGAATGCCAGTTTGCCGTCTTCCGGCCATTGAAAGACGGAGAGATAATATACGGAGTTCTTCTTTTCGTCTTTCCGGATACATTCGCCCCAGGGAGGAAATATTTCGCTGCGCTGTGTTGCGTAAATCGCTTCACCGTTCACCCGCATCCATTCGCCTACTTTTCTCAGGCAGTCCAGTGCGGGAGCAGGCACAACACCTGTCGGGTCGGGGCCGACGTTGAGCAGGTAGTTGCCGCCACGGGCGGCAATGGTATTGAGATTACGGATAATTGTTTCCGCACTTTTCCAGTTCTTCTCCCAGCTTTTGTATCCCCAGGAGCTGCCGATATTCATACACGTCTCCCAGTCTACGCGTTCGATGTCCTTTGCGTGGGGGATACGTCCTTCGGGAGTCTTATAGTCGCCGGGAAAATCGGGACGGCGCAACCGGTCGTTGGTAATTACCTGCGGATACTTTGCGAGTTCGGCAGTGATTTCCGCCGCTGTCTCTTTGCTGATACGGTGCGGGGTATCCCACCACATGACGGCTACGTCACCATAATTCGTCAGTAGTTCTTTGATTTGCGGGATGGCTACCTTTCTGAAATAATCATCCAGAGAGGCGGAACGTTGCAGGCAATCCCAACCTCCCAGATTCTCTTGGGTAAAATTGTCGATGGCTACCGAATCAGGGTTTGCCCATCCTTCTTTCATTTCTTTGCGGATAGTGCCGCCGCCGGGGTTGCACCAGTCCTGTGTCTGGGAATAATAAAATCCCAGTTTTATATGGTGCTTACGGCAGGCTTTTGCCAGTTCGTCTACGATATCACGTTTGAACGGGGTGTAGTCTACGATATTGAATTCGCTGGCATTGCTTTTGAACATCGCGAATCCGTCATGGTGTTTGGTGGTGAATATGATATACTTCATACCTGCATTTTTGGCAGTCAGCACCAGTTCCTCGGCATTGAAGTCCACGGGATTGAAGGTGCAGGCTTTCGCACGATATTCACGTACAGGTATTTTGCAACGGTTCATAATCCATTCCGCACCGCCTCGTCTTTGGTTGAATCCGTTGTATACGCCGCCGTACAGGCAGTAAGGTCCCCAGTGCACGAACATGCCGAATTTGGCATTGCGCCACCAGGCCATTTTCTCGTTATGTTCAAGCTTTTTGGGCAGAGGTTGCGCAAAAACGGTTGCGGAGAGAGTTAGGGTGAGTATGATTGATAGAATCTTCTTCATGGTTATCTTTATCGGTTGAAATATTTATTGTACTGTGGTTCGTCCATTACTTTCTTGAGTGCCGACTTTCCAAGGCGGTCACGTAACTGATAGTAATACAGGCTCGAAGGAACCACTGTTCCGGCTGTCTGCTCGGTCCATCCGGTTCCGTTTATCGGTTGGTCTTTATATTTCATATCTATCATCGAAGTGTTGACGATGCTGTTGAAGGTCGATTTCGCACCGGACCGGGCTTCTTTGCTATTGTCTACTTCTGTGGCTTGCAGTCCGATGGCAAAGTTCTGTGCCGTAGGCGGCTGCATGACCAAAATCAGCGGGGCGGCACAATTCCAGAATACCATTTGCGCGCCAGCCCATCCGTGTCCCGAACCCATCGATCCCCGGTTGGCTGCCATGAGTGATGCGCTCGGACCTTTCAATACTATATTGTCCCATAAGCATCCGGCCGACCAGCGGTGATGCGGTTCGCTGGAAGCAAAGGTCATTTCACCATAACCGTCTACAAAAGCGTTTGGCCCGGGAGTAGTGGCCCCCAATACAAATTCGTGACGGTGATGGCTGGAGTAGCAACGTTGGAACAGACACATTTGTCCGCCGTTGATGTGGTAAGCATACCGTCTTCCTCCGGTAATCTGCGAGATGGGGTTGATGGCGGAAAGGTCTTGTCCCGTGATATATTTGGTGGCAGAAGTGGTAGTCACACAACAGTCAAAATGCTCTACGCTGACATTGCGTACCCATGCATTCTCGACCGTCCGGAGAGCAACGAATGTATTGGCATGGTTCTCGTCGCAGCAGTATTCGCCTATGCCCCGATAGCTCTTTTTAACCGACTCATCATAGATGCACATGCCGTACAGATTCTCTACGCCACATTGTGTGAAGCGTTTGTCATACCTGTATTTATAGATGGTTCCTCCACCGAACTCCTTCTGCAAAGCGTTCGTCAACGGGATATCCAGTGTGATTTCGTCTTTTTTCACTGATACAATTTTCCGTTCGAACGTCAGATCCTTGCTCCCCGGTTTCCATTGGATCGTTCCGTTCATGTCCGTATCTTTTCCTTCGCGGCGGAAACGTTCGAAAGCCTCCCATGTAGTTTCTCCTTTGCGGGGGCGGGGGGCGATGGAATCCATGCCGATGGTCTGAATCCACGCTGCCGTACTGGGGCGTCGGACAATTACGTCGTCGCCAGTACGAAAATGTTTATCCGCATTCTTCACATGGAGGATACGTGTGCCCGAAGGAACATATTTGTCGATAATTTCCTGTACATCGTTGGTGTTGTATTTGGCTTTTCCGTTAAAGCCGACCTCTATGACATTGTATTTCCTGGGAGAGGTGGCAATGAGTACCGTTCCGCTCTCCTTATTATTCCCTTCGCCGCGAAGCACAATGCCGCTTGCTGTAATCCGGATAGGGCTTGCTATATGATATACGCCTTTTCTGAGCAGGATGCATCCCCTGAATCCATCTTCATCCGGTTGCAATTTTGCTACTTTGTCTATTACGGCCTGTATAAAAGGGGTATCGTCCTCTTTGTTGGGCGAAGGACTGATAGAGGCGGTTACCTTTATATGGGGAATGGCCACTCCACCGCCCTTATAACCGCAGAAAGAGAAATCGGGGAGTAAATCTCCTTTGTCTGTATACGAATGATAAGAGAGCTTTCCCTTCTCATTGATTGATATCAACTTACTTTGTGCACTCGCCATGAAGCAGAGCACAAGTGATGAAGCGATAATGAATGTTACTTTCTTGATGTCCATAGTATTTCCAGCTTTTCGATTTCAAAGTTATCGCATCTTGAGGAAAATTGATTATAAAGGTAAGTCTAATACTTATAAAAACGCCCCTTCCATCGAAAATACCTCATTTTACAAATGAATGACGGAATATTACAAATCTATCGTTTGCCGTGAACACCGTGTCTACAAGGTTTTATTCTCTTTCGCCCTCCGACCTGTTCTTAAACTCCGACGGAGATACTCCGTACAGTGTTTTGAAACTGTTAGAGAAGTAAGCCAGGCTATTATAACCTACGGCACAATATACTTCCGTTATCGACATATCCGTTTCTTTTAGCATCTTGGCGGCTGTCTCCAACCGGAAATTACGGATAAACTCATTGGGAGAGTATCCGGTGATTTGCTTAATCTTGCGGTAAAGGTTCGATTTGCTTAGTCCGAGTTCTTTGCAGAAGGCATCCAGGTTTAAGTCCGAATTGGCGATATTCTGTTGCAGAGTGGCATATAGCTTTTGCATAAACTTCTCATCGACGGAAGTCACGTCGACACCGAGTGATTCGAGTGAGAAGTTTTTGCTATACAGCTCTTTCAGTTTCTCGCGGCTTTGGATCAGGTTGTCTACTCTGATTTTCAGGATGGAGGCGTCGAAAGGTTTTGTGATATATTCGTCAGCACCTGCTGCATATCCTTCTTTGATATCGTCCGTGCCAGTCTTTGCCGTCACCATAATAATCGGGATATGGCTGGTATTCATATCCTTCTTCAACCGACGGATCAGTTCGATACCATTCATCTTGGGCATCATCAGGTCGGTGATAATCAGGTTGGGAAGCAGATAGACCGCTTTGGCAAGAGCGTCTTCGCCGTTTGTCACGCCCACTACATTGTATCTATCCGCCAGGCAGGAACAGATATAATTGTTCAGGTCGCGATTGTCCTCCACTACCAGAATCGTAGCTTGCTTTCTGGAGGAATTGTCCGGTTCGTAAGCGGCGTCCGGAAGCTCAACGCTGAAAGATACGGCTTTATCTTCGGCCGATTCGATTATCATTTCGGGAGCGAAAAGACTTTTGTCGACCGGCAGTACAAATTTGAATACTGCACCGGAGCTTGATAAGCCTACACCGGACATATTCGCTCCGGTTGCGTTTTCTGCCCACACCACTCCGTGATGCATCTCTATAATTGCCTTGCTGAGGCTTAGTCCGATGCCGGTTCCCGATTTGGAATGTTCGTTCTGAGCCACTTGGTAGAATGGTTGGAAGATCTTCTCCAATTCATCGGGAGCAATGCCGACACCATTGTCCTGGATGGAAATGGTGAGATATCGTATCTCCGTATTCTTATATTTATTCAGTTTGGCAGGCAGGAAGAAAGTAAGTTCGGAATAGGGCTTGACGTCCAGTTCTACGGATACGGTTCCCCCGTCCGGCACATTCTTGAAGGCATTGGAGAGGAAGTTGAAATAGACTTTCTCCAACAAATTCCAGTCGAACCATACAGGTTGGCAGTCGATGGAATGTTTGAACTTCAGATGAATGTTCCGATATAATGCTAAGTCCTGGAAAGAAGAGACAGCTTCGTGCGTGAATTTTATCATGTCGTTCTCGGAGACTTGCAGTTTCATGGTTCCGCTTTCGTTCTTTTGCAGGTCCATCAGATTGTTGACAATGCGGAGCAGGCGCTGGGCGTTGCGTAGCATCAGTTTCACTTTATAATGAATATCATCCGTCAGGTCGGTGCGTTTTACGAACTCTTCCAACGGAGCCATAATCAACGTAAGC
Source organism: Bacteroides sp. 1_1_30 (assembly GCF_020982715.1). Lineage (NCBI taxonomy): Bacteria > Pseudomonadati > Bacteroidota > Bacteroidia > Bacteroidales > Bacteroidaceae > Bacteroides > Bacteroides sp. 1_1_30. Next base: position 12,975 of record NZ_JAJKHN010000078.1, on the reverse strand, counting down.
GGTGTCCGCAGTTCGTGCGAGAAATTGGTGAAGAGACGATTGCGTTCCTGATAATATTCTTCGTGAACTTCCGCTTCCATCTGTTTGAGACGGATGTTGTTTTGCAGACGTTTCTTTTCGGTGAAATAGCGGATAATGAAAGCGATAAGAGCAATAGCCACCACTGCATAGAAGAGGTAAGCCCACCAGGTCTTCCATAGCGGGGGAAGAACCACGATTTCCAATGTCGTGCCTTCTTCGTTCCAGATGCCGTCATTGTTGGAGCCTTTCACTACGAATTTGTAAGTGCCCGACGGGATATTGGTATAATAGGCGGTACGGCGGTTGCCTACTTCATTCCAGTCATGGTCGAAGCCTTCCAGCTTGTAGGCATATTGGTTCTTGTTGTTGAAGATATAATTCAGTGCGCAATATTCGATGGTGATATTGGTCTGATTGTATTTCAGTACGATTTTCTTTTGGGTGGAGATGTTCTCTTTCAGGATGTCGCCTTCATCGCCGGCTTGTATGAGGCAGTTGTTGATATGCAGTTTGTCGAGGATGATGGGCGGGACATTCGGATTGGTGATGATGTCGTTGGGATTGAACAGTGTGAAGCCGTTGTTTCCGGCAAAGAAGATGCGGTTGCCCGATAGGTGCAGGCCGGCGCATGGAGAAAACTCCTGCACACGTATGCCGCTTTCCTTATTATAATTGGTAATGCCGCGGGTACGCAAGTCGAGGTTGGATATCCCGTTCAGTGTGCTGAGCCAAAGGGTGTTATCGTTCCCTTCTACGATTTTGCAGATCTGGTTGTTCATTAATCCGTTTTTCTCGTTGTAGGTGGTGAACTGTCCGGTGGAAAGAACAAGCTCACTCAAACCACCGTCGATGCTGCTGATCCATATCCTTCCGGAATGATCTTTCAGTATGCTGCTGATATATTGGGCGGCGAGGCCGTTTGTCTCGTTGTAGGAGAGCAGCGTGTGGTTGATCTTGTCATAACAGAACAGTCCGTTGTTCTTCGTACCGATTAGGAAAATATCGTTGTCGACCTCACATACACAAATCACATGAGAGAAGTGGACACTGCCTTTCCCTTTGACGGGAAATTCAGTTTGTATGCTTCGTTGTCCGTCGTCGGAGATGAATACCAAGCCTTCCGTCACACTGATAGCACCGATAATCACTTCTCCGGCGCGGCTTCGGCTGATATGGTAAATCGGTCGCCGGTCGGTAGTCTGGTAGAACAGGGAGAATTGACGGGTATTCAAGTTGAATTCATATACTTCACCTTGGCTCGTCCCGCACAGGATGCGGTCACCGTCCAGATAGACAGTCTTGAAGATATTTTTCACCGAACCGTCAGCCTTGTGAGGTAGGGTATATTGCCGGAAGGATTGTTGAGCAAGGTCGAAGGCAATCAGTCCGCCGCCTTCCGAACTGATATAGAGTGTTCCGTCATATTCGACGGCGGGGCCCAGAATGCCCAGATTGGCGTTCAGGATGGTGGCGGGATTGTAAAAGTCGAACAGGTGGCCGTAAGGATTGTAGTAATCAACTCCACCGGCATAGGTTCCGATCCAGATGGTTTGCATCCGGTCGAAGAGTATGCTGTACACCGAATGATGGCTCAGACTGCCCTGTGCTCCGTGTTTGTAAGAAGCGATGCGGCTCGTCACAGGATTAACGATATTCAGTCCGTCGAAAGTACCTATCCACATTTCTCCTGCAGGAGATTCTTTGATGCAACGGATATCGTTGTTGGACAGTCCGTTGGCGGTATTGTAATATATCACTTCCGATAAGTCATGCCTGATGACGCAAACTCCGTCTTTGTAGGTTCCTATCCAGATGTTATCTTTCTTGTCGATATATACATCTTTAATATAATTGGAGGGGATAGGCAGCGTCTTCGAATCTTTGCGGTACGAACGGACCACCCGGTTCTTCCGTGGATCGTATATCACCAGTCCGCTCATACTCGAAGCGATATAGAGAAGGTCGTCTTTCTCGATGATAGTACTTATGGAGTTGTTCGCCAGTTCTTTCAGAGGGATCTCCTTCAAGATGTCCTCCTTTGCATCAAAAACATATAAGCCGGAGATGGTTCCCACCCACAACGTGCCTTCCTTATCGGTGAAGAGGGATATGATTTTATTGTTGGCGGCATTAGCTTCAGGGTCGAAGTAATACCGTTTGAACCCGTTTCTGCGTTTATCGAGTTTGTTCAGTCCGTTTTCCGTTCCGAACCAGAGGTTGCCTTCCGCATCTTCGGTGATGCAGGCGATGGTATTGTTGCTGATACTGCATTCGTCGTCGGCATGATTCCAGAAAGTTTCGAAGTTATTGCCGTTGAACTTGTTCAGTCCGTTGCGGGTGCCGAACCACATATATCCCAGCCGGTCCTGGTAGATACAAGTGACATGAAGCTGTGATAGTCCGTTTTGGACTGATAAATTGGAAAAATGGTATCGTTGATTTGCGAAAATGATTTGTGGAAGGATAAAAACCAGCAAAATACATATCAGCTTCTTCATAAATGAACTATATTTGGGGTGTATGCTTTTCGTCTAGCAAAAATAATAAAAAAAGGGCAAAAGCAGGGCTTAACAAACTCATTTTATAGTATCAACACATCTATGGGCTATTTTTACAAGCTTTGGAAGGATTATTGCAAATGGAGAATCTTCCCTACAACTCTTTGACGGATTCTGTAAATGCCTTCTATCTTGTTATCACTATTTTTGTAACTGGAAGAATGAACCGAAAAACTTTCTCCGGCCGGGAAAGAATCGTTTTTGTTTTTCCGCGAACGTAAATATGAAAAACATTGTAATATGAAAAGAATTCCTATCTTTTTGATAAGTACCCTCTTCATGGTATTTATAGTTGGAACTCCCGCTTTGGCTTTTTCGCCCGGTTTGGACGAGGCGCAACAGAACACAGTTGTCGGCGGAGTTGTAGTCGATAAGAATAACGAGCCTCTCATCGGGGTATCGGTTATGGTGGAAGGGTCTTCCGGCGGAACGATCACGAATATGGATGGTAAGTTCTCCATCAGCCTGCCGAAGAACAAAACATCATTGAAATTCTCCTATGTAGGTTTCGCCACCCAGACAGTTTCGGTAAAGAACAAGAAAGAGGTACGCGTAGTGATGCACGAAGATTTGCAGCAACTGGACGAAGTAGTTGTGGTGGGCTATGGTGTGCAGCAGAAATCTCATTTGTCCGGTTCGGTGACAAAAGTCAATATGGACGGTATCGAAGACGTTCCTACCCCTCGTCTGGATCAGGCGCTGTTGGGTAAGGTGGCCGGTGTGCAGATTCTGAACACCACTTCCGAGGTGGGAGCCGATCCGGATATATCCATTCGAGGTACTTCTTCATTCAGTGCCAGCAGCAATCCACTGATTATCGTCGACGGCTTCCCGGTGAGCGACGGTCTTGAATCGCTCAATCCGAGTGATGTGGAAAGCATCGAGGTACTGAAAGATGCCGCATCGGCGGCTATCTACGGTTCGCGTGCAGCCAACGGTGTTATCATGATTACAACTAAAGGCGGCGTTATCAGCAAACCTAAATATTCGGTGAAAGCCAAGTGGGGCGTAAAGTCGAACTATAAGTTGCATTCCGTGCTGAGCACGAAAGAATATCTGGATTTACGCATCAGGGAACATAATTTGTTGGGTACATCATTGTCTTCACAAGAGATGGCGTATGCAGCTATCAATAATAATACGGACTGGCAGCAGGAAGCCTTCAACGACAATGCTTACTATTATAATGTAGACTTCTCCGTCAGTGGTGGTAGCAGTGGTATCCGGTATTATATTTCCGGTGCTTATAACAGCGACGAGGGCATGATGCTGAAGAACTATTATAAAAGGTATAATGTAAAAGCGAGAATAGACGCCGATTTGTCCAAGCGCGTGACGGTAGGTATAAACATCGCTCCTTCCTATACCGAATCCGAACGTCCGGCAACCAACTTTACGGACTTTGTGAGAACCCCTTCCTGGATGCCGGTGAAGCATACCGAAGAGACATCCGCCATTACAGGTGTTCCGGTAGGAGAATATACGAGAGGTTCGCATTTTAATGGTAAGACCTATACAACTATTGATCCGCAGACGGGGCTGGAAAAGACCGTGACAGCTACCCCGTGGGGATCGACGAACAACAATCCCCGTGGAATTATCGATAATGTTTTTAGTCCGAAAGGGCAATACCGTATGCAATTGCAGGGATATATCGATATCAAGTTACTGAAAGAATTGCGTTTCCGCTCTTCCAATAGTTTCAATTTCAACTTTACTGAGACGGATACTTATCAGAATGTAGGGGCGAAAAGTGCAGGTGATTCCAATCGTGGATATTATACCTCCAGCAAGTCTATCAACCTGGCGTCGGAGAATACATTGAATTACAGTAAGAAGTTCAAAGGTATTCATCAGTTGGATGGGCTGCTGGGAGCCTCTGTCTATAAATATACGAATAAGAGGACGGGGATTCTGGGATTCGATTTTCCTACCGATTACATTCATTACTTGAGTGCGGCAGGAAGAATAGACCAGTACGAAGGTACCACCCTGCGTACCGGCACATGGAAGAATGACAATGCGATGGTTTCTTATTTCAGCCGTGTCAATTATGCATTGAAAGACCGCTATCTGTTGTCAGTGAGTTTGCGTACGGATGGAAGCTCCAAATTCGGTAAAGATAATAAATGGGGATGGTTCCCCTCCGTATCGGCAGGATGGAGAATCTCGGAAGAATCATTCATCAAAGAACGGGCGAAGTGGCTGAATCAGTTGAAACTGCGATTGAGCTACGGTGTGACGGGTACGGATGCTATCGAAAGCTATGCTAATACGGACCTGCTCGATTCGGCAGGTTATATCCTTGGCGAGGGCAACGGTTCGGTTGTCTCCGGACTGGCCAACAACTCCGCTTCTCTGGGCAACCGGGCCTTGCAGTGGGAACAAACCAATCAGGCGAATTTCGGTCTGGATATCTCTCTGCTGAACAATCGCATCGGGCTGACTTTCGACTACTATTACTCTATCACGAAAAGTCTGCTCTATCAGAAAACGGTTAACAGCATCGCCGGATATACACAAGCCTGGACAAATGAGGGTAAACTGAGAAACCGTGGTTTCGAGATGGAACTGACTACTTACAATATCAACAACCGACAATTTAAATGGAGCACTTCTTTCAACCTGTCACTGACGCGCAACAGGCTGCTCGACTTGGGCGGACCGTCCGAACAAGTCACGCCGGGCTCAAATAAAGAATACTACATTGCCCGTGTGGGTGATCCGCTGATCCAGTTCTATGGATTCAAAACAATCGGCGTATGGAAGAGTCAGGAAGAAATAGACAATAATCCGCATCATATCAATGACAAACCGGGAGGATTACGTGTAGCCAATACGAACGGTGATGATGTGATTGACGACAACGACCGTGTGCCTCTCGGCAATCCTTATCCTGACTTTATCTGGGGTATGACGAATACGTTGAAGTATCGCGACTTCGATTTGGCATTCACCCTTCAGGGTCAGGTAGGAGGAAAGGTGTATAACACCGACAATAATTATAATGAGTTCCGTATGTGGAATACGAAGTACGTGGCCAACCGATGGTTGAGCGTCGAATATCCGGGCGATGGAAAAACGCCTTTCCGCGACAACGGAATACAGCATTCACTGACCGACTATCAGATTGAGGATGCCGGATTTATCGCGCTGCGTGATGTCACTCTGGGTTACGACTTGCCGAGGAAGGCGGCACGCAAAGTAGGACTTTCCAAATTGCGGGTTTATGTTTCCGCACAGAACCTTCTGTACCTGTGGTCGGACGGCTATCGCGGTATCAATCCCGAAGCCCGCTATGCAAGCGGAGTATACCGGACGGCTATGGCCAGAAATGCTTTGCAGAGAGGAGCATTCCCTATTCAACGCACCTTCAGTGCTGGTCTGAATATTAACTTTTAAAAAAGAGAGAACCATGAAGAATATACTAATTTATCTACCGGCTTTATTTTTGCTGTTCGGCTGCGAGGATTTCCTGAACAGGGCAGCCTACGACCAGATGGACAGTGAGAACTTCTATCGGAACGCAGAAGAAATCAACGCCGCCGTGATGGCTTGTTACAATGGCATTCACGGAACATTGAACAATGAATTCTTTTTGACCGAGGTCCGTTCGGACAATACCAGGCATGAAGGACAGGGATCGACTACCGGGACTAGTCTGGAGATTGCCAATCTGGACCTTTTCAAGGTGGAGCCTTCCAATACGATCAATAATGCGTATTGGGAAAAGGCTTATCATAACATTGCGAATTGCAATACAGTGCTTGGACATTCGCAGGTGGTGACGAACGTGACGTTGAGAGAACAGTATGATGCCGAAGCCCGCTTTATCCGTGCCTATCATTACTTCAATCTGGTTCGCCTGTATGGACCGTTGTTTCTTGTGACTGAAAGAATCACGGCCGAGGAAGCTAAAAATTATGAGCGGAGTACGGTGGATGCCGTCTATCGGTTGATTATTGACGATCTGGATTATGCTTCCAGAAAACTGCCCGTTAAATATGACAGCAGTAATATCGGACGCGTAGACCAATGGGGAGCAAAGACGCTTCTTGGAAAGGTATATCTGACACTTTCCAAAAATGGAATGGACAAGGAGATGCTTACTCAGGCCAAACTCTTGTTGGAAGATGTGGAGAAGAACAGCGGATACGGACTGGTGACAAGCTCGTATGCGGATGTGTTCAGTATTTCGAATGAGATGAATAAGGAGATGATTTTTGTGTCCCGCTATCTGTCTGGAGGAAACGGACTGGGGTCGCCTTTCGCCAATTATTTCGCTCCGGTGAATAGTGAGAATATGATTTTGACCGGTAGCGGAAACGGCTACAACTGTCCGACGGAGGATTTGATCAGCACCTATAATTCGGAAGCAGGTGAGACTCGGAAAGATGTTATATTGAAGGAGTTCTGGATTGACCAGAAGGGGGCAACGCAATATGTGTCTTATGTGACGAAGTATCTAAGTCCGGTAACGGTGCGTTATGATGCTGAAAACGACTGGCCTATTCTCAGGTTTGCCGATGTGTTGCTAATGTTGGGTGAGATAGAAAATGAATTTAACGGACCCACGCAAAATGCACTCGACTATATCAACGCAACCCGTCTGCGGGCGGGACTGAAGAAGGTCGAAGAGGTGCAGCCCATTACAACCAAGTCGGAATACCGGACAGCGATGGCTAAAGAAAGACGGCTGGAGTTTGCTTTGGAGAACCACCGCTTGTTCGATTTGCTCCGGACGGAACAATTGATAAATGTAATGAGGAAACACTATACGACCGAACAGATGCGCAATAAGAGTACAGGTGCTCTGACCGATTACTATGCGAACGAGAAAACGCCCGTATATGTGAAAGACCCGCTTTTGGAAAACTGGCAATTACTGTTGCCTATTCCCTACAACGTGATTATTACTGCTCCGAACGCTACGCAGAATTCGGGATATTCAGGTGTGTGACAGACCATTTTGCCGTAAATTTAAAAACTTGAAATAATGAATATGAATCGATATATATATACATTAATGGCTGCCGTTGCCCTACTGCTGGGCATTACTGCCTGTAATGAGAAATTGAGCATGTTTGAGGCGAACCAGAATCCGCCCGAAGTGACCGACTTTAGTCCGAAGAACGGAGTGGCAGGAACAGAGATCAGTATCACGGGCGCTAACCTGCAAGAGGTAGACTCCATCAAGATAGGTGGAGTGAAGACGGACGTGAAGTATCGGATTAACCGCTCACTGGTTATTGCCGGAGTGACGAATGAGGTTGTATCGGGCATTATTGAGGTGTTTACTCCTTATGGGAGTATAAAGACCTCAGAAAGCTTTACGATGGAATATGTGATTCCCGAGCTGACCGGTTATGTGAATAAGTCCCGGCCGTATACCGTTGTTGGCCTGACGGGAGAGAACCTGGACATTGTGACGGGCGTACTTTTCGGAACCAAAGAGGCGACGGTTGTCACCCAGACGCGGGAAGAAATAGAAGTGGAAGTACCTTACTTTAAAGATGAGGCGGTGGATATTGTTTTGAATTATCAGTATGGGACGGAGATTCGCCAGGTGAGTACTTCCGGCACGCCTTTCTCACTGGAGCTGGCTTATCCGTCGGTCAGCGACTATCCGAGAATGACTTCCGCCGGCTCTTCGATTGAAATCAAAGGCGTGAATCTTACACAAGTAGACAGTGTGTTCGTGGGTGAATATAAAGCGGAAATCACCAAACGGGCAACCGATGTACTGACCTGTCAGCTGAGTGCGGAATACGAGGTCACAGGCACAAAGAAGATTACTCTTTATTATTATGACGAGACGAAACTGGAAACGGCCGAAGACTGCCAGGTCATTGTCCCCGAAGTATATATCTGGAAAAACATAACCCTTTACGGGCATGGCAGTGAGAATGCGAATCTATTTAGCGGAACAACCGGTAAATATTATAATCCTTGTGAGTTTGCGGATAATAAAGAGATTATCCATTTGTGCGCTACACAAAACAGCGACGGTATGCAGTTGGCAGGGTTCTCCAAAAAGCTGAATATTCATAAATTCAAATGTAACGGCAAGGCGCTCGAAGCCGACGGACTCAATCTGAGATTCCGCAAGCTGCTCGAAACGACTCCGGCAGAGAAAGCATATATGGATAAGATTAAAAATGGAACTTTGGAGAAAATCAGCATCGAGCAGGCGAAAGCTGACGGATTGAATCTGACAGGCAGCACCAAACAGGTAGCCCGTTATAAGCTTTTGGATGACAACTATAACAAGACCAATCTGGAAGGATTTGATATTGGAGGCATCAATTTGCTTTTGGTGTATAGTGATGTGGATGGCAAGAACCTGGTGGCAATAGGTTTTGTGGAACTTGTAGCAGTCCAGATGGAAAGTGTTTCCGACACTAAAGGTTCGATGACCTTGAACTTCTATTTCCAGAAAGATTAATGACTAAATGAAAGGAAGATATGAAAAAGAGTATATTTATTATATTACCGCTGATACTTTGGGCATTTGCCGCATGTGATAACGATGATTCCGAATGGGATAGCGGTAACTTGGGAGTGAACTCCGTAGAAGGGACGTGGCAACGTGTAGGGGCTTATCCGAAAGTGCTTGCCATTTTTGGCAGCGACTATACATCAACTATACAGACATTCGATGTGGATGATAATCTTGTGACCGATTACCCGCAAGGAAAATACCGGGTGGCGGGAGATTCGTTGCTCGTCTATGAACGCGGATTCATCAACCGGTTTGAATTTGATAATGACGAATTGGTGATAACCTACGGCTACAACGCTTCGAGACAAACGACTTACAGATATACCCGGGTGGAACCGGCAGAGCCTGAAGAGCCCGGAGTACCGGAAGATCCGACGGTCACCTCAGAGGATTTTCCTGCCACGGTAACGGAGGGAGAGCTGATTACCATTACCGGTACGCAACTGACATCTATCGAAAAAGTTTTGTTTGGCGAGACGGAAGCGGAAGTCATAAGTCTGGAAAAAGAAACACTGATATTCAAAGTTCCGGTTTTTGAGACTACTGCTACGGTAGCTGTGAAACTGGTTTATGCGAATGGTGAAAAAGAGATAGAATTGTCTCCTGCTTGCCAGGTAACGGTAATGGCATGGCTGTCTTATCCTAATCTTAAACTGGGAGCACATCGTAATTCTACTTTCGGAAGTATGATGATTGCCGACAAGGGCGAAGTGGTAGCTGCTTGTATTCTGACTACCGAGCGAGAAAGAGAAGTAGACTTTGCTACCATCTGCAATAGCTCTATGGATTTTAATCTGCAAAGTCCCGAACGGCTTGGAAAGAATTTGAGAAACTGCTGGTGTGAGGGAAAAAGACTGGAAGGACTGACTTCTTCTTCTGAAGCTGAAGATGTTGAGAGACTCTTCCCAAACTATTACTCCAATAAGACCACATTCCTGATATTGTCGGAAACGGATGAAGCACAGAAAGCTATTATTGATAAAGTGAAGGATGGCAAGATGGTAGAATTATCTACGGATGCATTTGCCGGAATGGATATAAAAAGACGGGATATACGCACGTTTAAAAAGGATGAGACAACAAAAGACGAGTCTATTTTCGAAGTTGGAAGCGTGATCGCCTTCAAAACACCGCATAAGGGGGATAAGATTGGTATCATGCGCATTCTTTCAATCGGTGTGGATTTTACTCAGGACTCTGCCTGGAATAATGAGAATGCAACTATAACTTTTGATTTGTATTATCAGAAATGATCGTTTCAAGTTTTTATGAATATAATTATTAAAATAATAATGTGATGAAAAAAGTAGTATTATCAGTGGCAATCATGTCTTTTGCTCTGTTGGCAAATGCGCAAGTTCTGAAAAAGGATCTCCTGAAAGATTATAAACCAGGTGACCAACTGGAAAAAGCTGTTTATGGTGATAAGAAAGAGCCGATTCGTACCGATTCCTGGAATGGGGCGTTTTCCACTAATCCGCTGGAAGGAGTAGGAAGTCCGTTAGTAGGCAAGGCGCTTTCTTATAAAGGGTATCCGGAAGGAGGATTATCCATAGATATAGGCAACTTTCCGGCTGATATCAAAGGTAGTCGTTTTAGTGTTTATTCTCTTACGGATGTAAATAAGGAATATAGAAAGGGAACCTATTATCTGGCTTTTCTAGCCAACTTCTCCAAGTTGGGAGGTAGCAACTTTGCCGATTTTGTGGCTTTGGATATTAATTATACGGGAGGAGCCAATAGAGGGAAGGTGTTTGTTGCACGCGAAGGTAAGGATAAGATTAAGTTTGGAGTCTCTGTACGCAATATGCGTACAGAGGGAACAGAAACTTATGATTATGACAAAACCCACCTTTTGATATTGAAAGTCGATTACGACAAGAATCAGGCTTCCCTTTTTGTTAATCCGGAATTGAGTAAGAAGGAACCTAAAGCTACGCTTGTTGCCGACGGTGAAGAGAATGATTTGAAGAATGGGTTGAAAGGGATTTCATTCAGATATCGCAGAGGATATAAGGGCAGAGTCGGTAATTTCCGTTTTGCTGATAACTGGGCGACTGCAATTGGTAAATAGAAAATAGAAGATGAGGGAAGTTTGGGCTTCCCCATTTTCATCTAGTCATTTTAGCAGTTTTTTCTTAATCATGCGGTTGCGGATCAGGATTCGTGTTTTTCTCGTATACCTTGAAATCCGCCAGTAGAATATGTTCATCTTTGATTCCGTTGGTTGGACGGTCATTTTCATCCGTCAGGGTTTTGCCGAAACTACGGTATATGCCGAATTTATTGCGGATACTTATTGCTCCCTTCCTCCATAAATCTATGTCATCAAAGGAACGTTGAACAAGTCTTTTCCCGTCACTGAGTCGGCTTAAAGTGATACTAAACGAGCCATTGTGGGTATAGTGCATTTCAGTTTCTACCTGAATCCATTCATCTTCGAAATCTTCCAATGGGAGATTGTCTATTATAGTACCTTTCGTTGTTTCTTCGGTATCTCCGTTATGAATGATTTGTATACGGCGATTACTCCCGTTTCCGTTGCTTCGTGCAGTGATAGTAATTACGGGTGAACCGTTGTTGCCTTCCTGTGCCTTTAGTTGATGTAAATGAGTAAAACTGCCGGACGGACGGAAATCTTTAGGAATCTTGAACTTCCATTTTAGTTGTTGCCATTCATCCCAGTTGCCGTTTAACTTATACCAGGAAGGCGTGGTCTGTGTTTTCATCTCATTGCGTTGGCGGTCTATTAATTTGCCACGGTCTCCATCCAGTGCTTTTTCATTGGCATGAATGGAGAGTTTGAAAATGTATTGTCGAATAAACAAATCATAAATAACTTCTCCGTGCACTCCGTCCTTGTGGTCTAAGGAAGAGCTGTTGGGATGTTCGGAATAGTCCCAACCAATCTTTCGCATATATTGGTGTATTTGAGTGTAGCCGGCTTCTACTAATTCGGCGCTGCCTTGCATACTGCCCTGCAGAACGTAATTGTTGCTTGGGGGAGGAATCACCGGTTCATCAGTGTCCGTATTTTCTGTTTGCGAGCAACTGCATAAAGGGATCAGGAGAGTAACTGTGAAAATTAATAGGTTTTTCATTGTAGATGGTGCCTTTTTGGAATTATTAATTGGATATTTAATGATAACCAAAGGTAGGTGTTTCTGTAGAAACCGGCTTTTTATATTTGCCCAAATATTTGTAATAATCTTCCAAGGAATCGTTGCAGGATGTACATGACTCCCCATTATTAAACATTTGTTCTATATAAATAAACAAGTGGTGGCTAAATTTGCATCGTTATTAACTGCATACTATTATGAAAAACTTAATCTATCTTGTTCCAACATTATCTTTAGTCAGCTGTACCTCTCAGCAAGTGGAAGAAAAGCCGAATGTGATTGTGATTCTTGCCGATGATTTGGGCTTTGGCGATGTCAGTGCTTATGGCTCGACTACGATTCATACTCCGAATATCGATAGCTTGGCTCATGGAGGAGTCTGCTTCACGAACGGATATGCTACTTCGGCAACGTCCACTCCCAGTCGTTATGCGTTGATGACCGGTATGTATCCGTGGAAAAATAAAGAAGCAAAAATTCTGCCGGGAGACGCTCCTCTCATTATCAATGAAAATCAGTTCACCTTGCCGAAGATGATGCAGCAATGCGGTTATGCGACGGGAGCTATCGGAAAGTGGCATTTGGGAATGGGAGACGGAAATGTCAATTGGAATGAAACCGTGAAACCGGGTGCAAAAGAAATCGGTTTCGACTATTCTTGCCTGATTGCAGCAACCAATGACCGTGTCCCGACCGTTTACGTGGAAAACGGCGATGTAGTAGGACTCGATCCGGCCGATCCCATCGAAGTGAGTTACGAGCATAATTTTGA
>NZ_JAJKHN010000077.1:0-29552 GCF_020982715.1 Bacteroides sp. 1_1_30 | reverse complement strand
TCTCGTGGGCTCGGAGATGTGTATAAGAGACAGCCACACTCCCCGCCACAGTTTCCACACACTCCACACATACTTCCCCACTATCCTAATTGGCATCATCTTCCTCATTCCCTTATTTATCAATCACTTATCATACATTATCTAATTTTGGCACGCGCTTTGATCTTTAATTAGACGTTAGCGAAAAGCAATAACCGATTCCTTAACACAAAGGTAGAGAATTGAAAACATATGTCTAATAATCATTAAAGCAAACGATTATGAAAAAATTAGTATTAGTAGTAGCAATGTTTATGTTTGTTTGTGGTGGTTCATTCCTTGTAAAGGCTCAGAGTTCTGCAGAAGCTGTGACAGCCCCGACAGAAATCAACGCAACAGTTGTCAATGATACAGTAGTAAAAGATACTGTAACTAAAGAAGACGCGCCTGCAAAGGCATCACTGGTTGCACTCGCCGCCAATGTCAATGATACAGTTGTCACAGACACTACATCAAAAGACAAACCGGCTGAGCCTGTCAAGGAATAACCTTGCCAACAACATGCAGGACATAGTCTGCCGAAGAATAGTAAGCACACTACAAAAAAAGCCATCCCTACTTTCGTCTATTCCGGGGATGGCTTTTTTATTATCCTATCTTCTTACAATCATTCTGTAGGAGTACTTGTTTCCAATATCGGATCTGTTTTCCAACTTGAAACAATATTTGCCGCCTCTGCTTCGAAGCTCTTTCCTGCCAAGGACACAAATGTCTTGGTATTACCATTTCCATTATTGAATAACCAATTAGCTACCATTCCATCCTTATCCTCACTCAACAACTTGCCGCTCTGCTCGGAGATCTGTTGATCCGACAAGGCTTTTGTCCAAATACGGGCATAACTGATAGCTCCGTTCAACCGGCGTTTACCATCAGACTGGCCGATGTAGAAATCAGAAGTAAGATTGATCTCTTTCAAATCATCCGGCGTACCGTTTGATAATTGAAGCGTTTCTCTGACACCATTTACATACAATGCAATCCGTTCGCTTCCGCTCTTACTATTATCCAATACCACAGCCACATCATACCACTTATTGGTTTCTATCTTAGTAGAGCCCTCATAGCGAATACTACCTTTATCATCTGCAGCAAGCTGAAGGAAACGTTCCTCATCATTGCTTCCTCCCTTATGCACATCGACACGCAGCAAGAATTTCTTCTCTATACCCATCACCGTATTAATCCGGGCATTTCCATTGTCATTGCCATTCAACGACTCAATGTTGAAACGAGCCTCAAATGTGAGCGTACTCAAATTCTTTAGCGATTCATCTGCCGTACCATTATATTCAAACGGTACTTTAAAGTAATTACCGCTACCCAGGTTTGCCACTTTATCTGCCTGTACCACCGTTACGGTCAGACTTAATTCCTGTTCCGCTTCGTCTCTGACAAACACGGTAGTGATACCCGCTTTCTTACCTATTAAATTGAAACGAGTGTCATCCACCTGCTGAATAGCTACAATCTCTTCATTCTCTGCTGTCAGACTATAACCTCCGTTTCCTTTTTCTACCGTAATCATGATCTTATTGTTGACTCCCACTCTCGGTGTCAGATTGGAGACATCGATAGAAATCGGATTTACCGTCACCTGAACCACTGCCTGTTTTCCTTTATGGTCTGTAAAAGTCACTGTTGTATGTCCGTTCTTCAAACCTGTCAAAGTATAGAAAGGACGGAACTGATCTGTATTAACCATGCTGACAACCGTTTCATCCTCCACCTCATAAGACAATTCATCATTGCTGGAAAAGTTTCCCATGCTGACAATCAGTTGCTTTTCACCGGCAACTTCCAAGATCACCTCCGGTTCATTCACTTCCAATTCAAATACACCTACATTCACAGAAATATTGGCAACTACTCCTTCTCCATCCATTACTTCGACGGTAGTGGCCCCATTCTGTGAGCCACTTTTTACAGTTATCAATTCGCCGGAAACGGTAGCCGTTGCAATGGCAGTGTTGAAACTTCTCACGGTATAGTTTCCGTTTCCAACCACTACATTCACTTTGGCTTCCTCATTCTGCCCGATACGTATTACCGGTTTGTTCACAATCAACTCTATCAAGTCTTTAGCCACATCGTCGTCGTCATCGTCATCACAACCTGTAACGGCAAACGATAATACCGACAAAAGCAACAGACACATATATGTATAGATTCGTTTCATCTGATTTTCTTTTTAAAGTTATACATTCCTACCGGTTTACCATCCGGGATTTTGTTCAATGGTCGGTGTCTTCTGCAACTCACTCTGGCGAATCGGGAACAGATAATGCTGAATAGAGAACGTACGTTCTTCCACGCAGAAACGCTCCATTCTATATTTCACACCGTCAACCGTAATGGCCCCATTCTCATCCTGCACCGGACGCATTCCGTTAATCATTCGCTGGCAACGGGGCAATGCACCGTTATTGGCAGCCCAGTATTTCTGTGTACGTTTTGAATTGTCACTCCCGCTCGATTTCCAAAGGCTTTCCTTTGCTAGCTCTTCCTTACTGGTGGGTTCCAGATACAAGCGGCAAGTCCACGGACGTTTTCCTTCATAAAAAAGTTCCACGCGACGTTCGCGCTGAATGTATTCACGCATCAACTGTTGATTAGTCTTTACTTCCGGCGGCATCGGTTTCATAAAAGAACGTTCACGAACCGTATTCACCAATTTATAAGCTTCATCGATATCCTCGCCCAATTCATTACAAGCCTCTGCATAAATATAAATAAACTCCGGAAGACGCCAGATGGCGGGCGCATTGATACTGAAGTTACCGGATTTGTTCCATGACTCCTGTTGGAATTTACGTAAATAATAACCGGTAGTAGTTGCATTGGTAGCACCAATCTTATCGGAACCACTCGCCGTATTGATCGTTTTCGACTCGTTCTTATTATTACGGTAAGGAGCTCCGTGATAAATTACATCACGATAGAAACGCGGGTCACGAGTACCTTTCACATACGGATTAGTATCATCATAGCCACCTTTGCGGGCTTCTGCCGAATATACCGGATAGCCATAATCACCTACGATATATTCGTATTCATCCACTTGTTCCTGCACCGGTTGCTGGCGCGAACTTCCCTCACGGCTGGGCGGATAAATATCACCCTGCCATGCCTGATCCTTGCTCTTCGTCATAAAGAACACATACTCATTGGCAAAGGCATCCATATCATAAAACATATCCCACAAACGAGCATATACACGGCTGTCATTCAGATTACCGTCAGCCGGATCCTTGAAATCATTTGCATCATGTTTCGTATAGAGAGAATAACGCTTGGTTCCGCCGACTTCGAAATCCAGAACGGCTTTAGCCGCTTCTTTGGCTTTTCTCCAACGAGTAGCATCATAAGCATACTCATTTTCAAACACACGACGCAAGTTGTATCCATATTGAGAAGCACCGTTCCACAACGGAGTAGCCGCTACCCAGCGAACAAAAGAAATCAATCCCAGACAGGCTCCCTTATCCACACGCCCAAAATTCTCGGAAGTTTTCACATATTTATTAGGAACCATGCCATAAGCAGTTTGCGCATCCGTCACAATCTTTTCAACCATCGAATGAACAGATTCTTTCTTGAAGTCCATATTATCTCCGGCATTAATCACACGGTCAATATAAGGAGCTTCGCCATACATACGCAATAACAGCATGTGGAAATAACCACGCATGAAATACATCTCACCGATACGGTTGCGAAGATCACCATCCTGCTGTGGGTTGTCGGGCGTGTTATACTTCTGTACATTTTCTATAATCAGGTTCGCTTTACGGATTCCTTCATAAAGAGCTTCCCAATATTGCCCTACACTACCGGGCAAAGAATTCGGGTTCCAGGCACCGTTATTGAAGTTATTCGTAATGTTTCCCTCTACGTTGGTTCCTTCACATTCGTCCGTAATGGCACTGTTGCTGAAGTGCTCGAAGAACACCAGCGGACGGTCTGCTTTCTTTGCAGCCGCGTATACGTCGGAAACCAGTCCGTTCACTTTTTCGTAACGGGCAAAAACGTCCGCTTCCGTAATATTATCATCATCGTCCCGATCCAGGTAATCGCTACATGAAGTAAAGACCAACGGCAGGACCAATAAAGCAATTGCTGAAAATCTATATAACTTTTTCATATTTCTATCTTATTTAGAATGTTATATCAATACCAAAATTGAATACCTTTTGAATAGGATACCAGGAAGCTCCGTCTCCGGATTTCGTTTCCGGATCTATATCCACATCACCCAGTTTATCAAAAGTCAACAGATTCAGACCTTGCACATAGATACGTGCCTGTTGCACATGGAATTTACGTAATAATTTGGGTGATACATTGTAACCAATTTCCACATTCTTAAGACGCAGGTAGGAAGCATCATACAAAAACAAACTACTGTTTCCATTCTTGTTGTTATCATGTGTTCCATAATGCAATGCCGGATATTTGGCAGTAGCAGCCGTTTCCGGTGTCCAACGGTCCAGATGCATTTTCTTCACACGTCCGATCTTATCTTGTTCAAATTGCGGGAAGTCAAATACAGCAGCCCCATTCAACAGAATAGATGATTTTGTCGCACCTTGCAATAATACACTAAAATCAAAGTTCTTATACTGGAAACCGAAAGGAATACCGAACATCAGTTCCGGACTACGCGGATTTCCCATTGCTGTACGGTCTTCATCATCAATCACTCCGTTACGATCCAAATCCTTATAAACAACATCTCCCGGAATTAATTGTCCCCACGGCTGATAACCGATCTTGTTCAAGCGGTCAGCCTCTTCCTGATCGGCTACAAAATGATCGAACACATAGACGAAGTTTTCGTATAAACGTTTACCGGTTTCTTTACGCCAGGAGTTCTTGCGGGCAACTTCCGCTTTATATTCCAAACGGTTGCGGGAGAAAGTCAGGTTCGGACGAATATAGTAACGAAAATCCTTTCCAATCTTATCATTCCAGCTCAATTCGATATCCACACCGCGGTTGCTTACTTCACCCAGATTCTGTAAAGCTGCATCTTTACCTACAATATCCGGATATCCCATGATACCGTCACTATTCATATCTGTAATAATGTCAAAACGATATTCATAAAATGCATCTATCGTCAATGCCAAACGTTGGTTCAGGGTAGTAAAGTCGATACCGACATTCAGTTTACGGGCTTTCTCCCAAGTCAGATTCGCATTAGCCAGATTACCTTCGGAAGTACCGCCTACATTCGTACCAAAGTTATTACCGAAATCATAACCACTGCCACCACCGTAGAAAGCCAGATATGGGAAACGGCTGCTGACATTGTCACTACCTACCAAACCATAGGAGGCTCTTACTTTCAGGAAGTCAATCCAGGAAGCCTTTTTCATAAATTCCTCTTCAGAGACTACCCAACCGATTGAACCAGCTGGGAAGAACCCGTAACGTTTGCCCGGAGTGAAGTTTTCGGAACCATTGTAACCGAAGTTAAATTCCATCAGATACTTCTGATTATAATAATAAGCAAAGCGTCCGGTGATACCCTGGCTATGATAAGCCAGTTCATTGTTAACAGTACGGTTACCACGGTTTGCCAATAACATGGCGGTCACTTCGTGGCGGTTGCTAAACAAACGGTTGTAATCCAAACGTGCCTGTATATAAGTACGTCCGTCAGAAGCGTTATGACTGAATCCGTTGCCAATAGTCTGGTCAATATCATATTTGTTACCCGTTTTATAAGCACCCGTATAGTGTCCGCCTGCCATATAAGCATCCGAACCTTCGATTGGCATAAACGTCGCATATTTCGGATATTCACGATAACCGTCTTTGTAAGTATCCAGTTTGCGATTAATCCAGCGTCCTTCAGAAGCATCATAAGAGAACATCACTTCCGCTTTTAATCCTTTCGTCAGAAATTCCATATCCAGATTCATGGCAAAACTACCATTCAGATACGTGTTCTTTTCATTCAGATAACCGGTACGGCTCAATTCACCCAGAAGATTGTAACGGTAGATATTGTCACCATAAAGCATTCCACGAGGATTTTGCTGAATGTATTCCTCATTCTGCGGATGCGCATTTTCTTCCACCAGGATGGGCAGATATGGAGGCTGGGTAGCACAGATGGTCATCAGGCGACCGGCTGTTGTACCCGGTGCATTACGGTCGGTAATACGGGCCCCCAAATCCAAACGGGTACTCAAATAACGATTAATGTTGATATCGATGTTCGAACGGAAGTTGTAACGGGTGAACTTGGTTTGCGAGTCATATTCACCGGCATTCGAATATTTGTAGTTACCGCCTTGTGAAAAGTAATTGGCCAATACATAATAACGTACCTTGTCCGTACCTCCACGGATGGAGAGGCTGACATCTTCCTGCAAACCGGGTTTGAAGGCAAAATCATAATAATCCCAGTCATATCCCAAACCATCGGAGTTGTCTCCTTTCGCACGGCGGAAATTGTCAATCGCCTGTTGAGAGAAAAGGTTCAAACTGCTGATGTCTGCGCCCGTCATCTTGGCATCGTTCAATCTGGCTTCATTATATAAAGTTGCATAATCGGCAGAGCCTAAATATTCGGGGAAACCGATCGGCTGGTTAATACCGATAGAGGCTTTCAGGTTCACGGTTGCCTTTTCCGCTGCCTTACCACGTTTGGTAGTAATAACGATTACACCATTTGCACCACGGATACCATAAGCGGCAGTGGCGGAAGCATCTTTCAGGATAGTGAATGTTTCAATTTCATCCGGTGCGAGGTAACTCATGTCACGTTCGATTCCATCGACAATGACAATGGCACTCTGGTTACCGTAAGTTGCCTTACCACGGATAAACAATTCACTTTGATCCACACCCGGTTCACCACCCGCATACTGGTTTACAATCAACCCCGGCAGACGTCCGGCAAGCGCATTGTTGATATTGGCAGTAGGACTTTGCGTCAGATCTTTTGTCGTGATGGTAGCAACAGAACCGATCATCGTTTCTTTACGTTGTTTGGTATAACCTACCACAACCACTTCCTGCAAGGCTTTCGTATCTTCCTGTAGTAAGACAGTCAGTTCCTTCTTTGCACCGGGAACAATTTCCTGCGGCTGGTAACCCAGGTAAGAAAACACCAACGGAGCTTCCGCATAAGGCAGTTTCAATGTAAACTTACCATCCATATCTGTAATCGTACCTGCATTGGCCACCCCTTTCACGACAACAGACACACCGATCAACGGGTCATTTGTCGTCTTGTCCAATACCGTACCCGACACTGTTATTTTATTACTTTGTGTGGCCTGCACCTTTGCCGTTCTTCCCGTTTGCGCCACACCCTGCAAAGGTATACCTGCAAGAAGAGTGCAAGAAACAGCCACCAGACAAATATTTCTTTTTATATGTATCATCTTTCTTTTCGATTTTCTATGTGTAATAAATCAATCTTATTCCTCTGCTTTCTTACCGAAATCCGGTCCGACCCAGTTGGCCTTTTCCGTTGCTTTACCTTGCACCCAGTCTTCATAACGGGCACGGATTTCAATCATTGTTGCTCCCGGGACTTCCGCATTCAAGGAAATTGTCAGGCGATCTTCCCTGTTGTCACGATTACCGAAGGTCGGTGCTTTTGCCCAATCGTACTCCCACACATAATAGCCTTCGGGATGAGCCAACGTCCAAAGCACATCAGAACAGCTGCGCAATGCAGCGATAAACTTATTCTTGGTCTTTTCCGGATAAAGGCTGTTAGTCGGCTGTTTCACCATATCCAGGAAGTAACGGACAAATATTCCACGGAATAAAAGATTATCTCCCGAATTTCCTTCACCACTGAATACCGGATAGTTGGAATCCATCTTCTTATTCACCTGGTAAGAGCCGAAAGCAACCGCATTACGAAGATATTCATCCTCACCGGTAGCGTTGTACAGCTCCAGGGCAGCCGCCATAAATGTTCCCTGATTATAAGACAAGGCTACTTTATCAGGATCTCCCGGTGTTCCGTCATCTTTAATACTAAAATTATCATATACCTGTCCGGTGGAAATATCACACAGATAAGCCGTCATCCAGTTGTATACCTCTTTGGCGAAGTTCAGGTAATAAGCAGCCTGCTCTTCCCAGCCATCTTTAGCCTCCTTAACGGTAAGTTGATACAATTTCATAGCCAGAAGGCAACCGGGACCATTGGAACAAGACATACGTGAAGCCGGCGCATCCGTTTTCCATGCCATTCCTCCTACCCCTTTATAGTCATTCTTCGCTCCCTTGATATGGTTCCACATCTTCATCAACGCACTGTAGTAATCCTGATCGCCAGTCAATTCATAAACCCGCAGACAAGACAGTGCCATCCATTCCATATCATCATAGAAGTTATTCCAGAAGTCTTTGCCACCATAACCGCAATGTTCATTCCAGTCATCAAAAGCCGGCAGGAAAGGTTTCATGATGTTTTCATACAAATGAGCTTGATATTCGGGATTGTTTGCGTGACGGATATAAGCATCGATCACGATGTCCAATGCATGTCCCTGCGACCATCCGCCGCTACCGCCCGTGCTTGCCGGTTCTCCGGTTTCCGGTGTATTCGGTTTTTCCCAGTAAATGCTTCCGCAAAAGGTATCCCGTCCGCTGGCATTCTCATAGAAATATTTGATATAAGTTCCCGTACTTTTGTCGGCTGCATCTGTCCAGTTCACATCCGACACATATTCACCGGATGAATTACCTTTGTAGATGTCTCCCAGATCGCCGTCGTCACAAGCTGTAAATATTGCCAGTGCACCGCTTAACAACAAAGCTCTTTTTGATAATGATACTATATAGTTCTTCATATTATTATTCAGTTTTAATCTTCATTCGTTTCCGAAGCTACCCAACGGTGGGTGTACGTTCCAAACTCTGCATTGAAATAGAGGGTTACATCGGTTTTCACCGTAGCATAATAGACATTTCCCTGCTTTTCGCCCCATTGCAGTAATTCGTCGCAGAAACGGAAACTGTAATCCCATGGATCTGTGCCCAATGCCAGTTGATATAAATTATAATAGCTGTTGTCGGTAGTCAGATTCGGTTGCCCTTTATCTTTCTCCTTATGTCCCCAACGGTAGGTTGTTCCGTTGATTTCCATCTTAAAGCTATGACGGGTTTCACCGCTTCCTGCCCAACTTTCCGTTTGTTTCCGGGCAGTATAATTCTTCACACCCCATTTGCCATATCCCAGATAGTTGAAATCCTGTCTATACCCACCCGAATGGTTATAAAGATATACAGCTCCTATTTCATCGTAACTGATCGTTTGTTCACCCATATTGATGGTAATCCGGTAGATGCCTGATTGAGGAACCGTAACTGTATAGTCTTCACCATCATTACGCTCACGTAACACTCCGTTGTCGTCTACATAATAATAGCATTTGCGACCTTCTACAGTAGACATAAATATAAATGGCTGGTCGGCTTTCAATTGAGTGAAAGTCTGATAGATTCCTTCATTCTGACGGAGCATTTGTTGTGCTTCCGCTTCATCACCATCATCTTCCGTACCCACGCCAGTGATATAAACCGGCTCGTTTTCAGAAGGCATATCATCAATGCCGTCCATCATAAAAATTACGAAATAACCTTCCAGACTACTAAGAGCCTGATCCAATCCGCAATAAGCACGCACCTTCCAACGCAGTGTGCCGTTGGTATTGCAACGGAATTTAGCCAGTTTACCTATTGTGTTTGCCTGATAATGGGTTAAAGTCAACTGCGATTCCAAACCGTTATTGTCAGAAAAGATCGTTTCTACCGGTTTGGTAAAGTCTCCCCCGATCGTATCAATCAATACTTCATAACGATATACTGTATTTCCGTGTTTCTCGGTAGGCGTCCATTTCAGAACAATATCCGTCAACGAAGCACCCGAAAGTACTACTCGCTCGCCACTAGCCATTGCATCCATTGTTCTAACAGGTTCAGGCGGAACAATCGGTTCATAATCATCCGGATCAAATCCCGGATTCAGTTTATTGTCACAAGCCGTCAGTCCGATAAGAAAAAACAGCAGGGCAAATTTGATTAGTTTTTTTGTTATCATATTGTTTCTCATATTATTATATTCCTAGTTTTAGTATGAATGAGGACATTCAATTGGTTCAAAGCGGCTCTTATCTCCATTATAAGTTGCAGGAAGTTCCGCTCCCCAGGCAGGTTTATTTTCGCTTATATTCTGCAAACAAACTTGCGCATCCAATCCGCTGCCGCCATTTCCCCAATTTTCAAAAACTGTAGTACCTCCGACACCTTTCGAGAATACCCAATATCCCATCAAGTCAGAGTGTTCTTCTGCATTAAGGATTTTGCACATATTCGCTTTAATTTCACTTTCGTCCAACGCTCTCTTCCACATCCGTGCCTGATAAACTTTGCAATATCCTACCCGATATGAATCTCCGGAACGTCCAATCAACAGTGCTTTATCATTTCCACCTACATCTGTCAGATTGAGAGATGAATTAGGGGCACAATCCTCATAAGAGTTATCTGCAGGAGTCAACGTTTCTCTCACCCCGTTTATATACATTTTATAAGCCTCTTTAGTACTTGATTTCGTTCCATCATATACAATGGCTATATGATACCATTTACCCGGAGTCTTACGTCCACCTTCCGAATCATCGCAATAAATAGTTTGCTGACTACGGAAACGGGGATCACTCTTACCATTAATTTTAGTGGCTATTTCAAAACGCGGATTCACATCCTTAGCTTCTGCACGAAGCAGGAATACACTTTCCAAACCTATAAACGATTGCATAGAACGAGTATAAGTCGGGTAGAACACAACCTCAAAAGTAAGCTGATTCATACTTTTCACCTCTGAATGTGATTCGGCATACTTTTTAATATCAATTTTAAAGCATACGTCATATTCCATACGATAACATACCGGATTCACATAAACTGGTAACGTCAATTTCTGACCTGCCGCATCAGACAGTTCCAGTGTGGTAGTCCCGAGCTTCTTTCCTGTTAGTTTTAACTTGGTAGCCCCGTCTTCCGTAATCAATTCTGCGGTTTTCAAATAGGTTTTATTATCATCTGTGAGTTGTGCCAACTTATAATCACCATTTCCTCTGGTAATAGCTATTTCTGTAGATGCCTCATAACCACCGATGATTAAAGAAGTTGCTTCATTTTCCAGTTTAAGGTTATATGGATTCACTTTCACCGAAATCTCCTCCACAGAACCTTTCTGGTCTGTCACAATCACTTTCACATCACCTCTAGCTTTGGGTTTCAAGGTAATCAGGTTCTCTTTTTCAGTAGCTTCCACAATCGTTGCATCCGTAGTAGGCTCGCCGTCTCCCACCTGATAAGTGAAACTATATCCGCCATTACCTCTCTCAATAGAGATATATTGAGATTCGGCATCCGGTTCGGCAAAAGTGGCTTCATCACTTTTCAGTGTCAGATCCACGATGTTCACTACCACAGGAATAGTGATTGTCTTACCTTTCTTATCTGTTATCGTAATATTTACCGGATCGGCTCCAGTCTCGAACTTGGCAGTCAACGGAATAACTTGTCCGGATAGTTCACCCACTTCCAAAAACTTATCAGCACCTTCCGGTATGGAAATCTGATAATCTCCGTTACCGGTCAAAATCTTCACCAGTCTCTTTTCACCGATAAAAAGGTCAAAACCTTCTTCCGGTGCATCTACCGTCAAATCCCAGAGTTTTGCTACCCGAACCAGCACTCTAGCCACTTTCTTACGTCCATCTACTATTAATATAGTGGTTTCCGTACGGTTATTTTCTTCCAACTGGCTATTTTCGGTAGCTTTAATAGTCACCTTATTACCATTGATTGTAGCCGTCGCCACGTTTTCATCAAATGGCTTCACATAATAATCGCCATTACCGGAGGTGATACTCACCGTAATTTCGTCTCCTTGTAGTAGTGTCACCGAATTATTATCGACAACCAGATCTGTTGCCGGTTTCACTTCCTGTTCTTCTTTATCATCACTGCACGAACCCATAAAAAATGGAATGGTCAATGCTGAAAGAAATAAAAAACTAAGTTTCCTTTTCATTAGATTAAAGATTAATAAATTAATACTTTTCAAGTTTATCTACTTAAAAACTTCGATGAGACAAAGATAAAATCACTAAACTCTACCAAAAGAAAATTAACTATCCTTTTTTACCTTTTGGCACGGATATTTACTATATTAACACGGATATTTACTTCTTCTTTTTCTTTAAAAATTCCCGCCACAGGCTACTGCTGAACCTCTTCCAAATGTTTCATCCGAAACTCTTTTGGCGTGCACTCATACTTTTCACGGAACACCTTAAAGAAAGTAACTTTGTTCGAGAATCCCGAATCGAATACAATTTCATCAATCGTCTTTTTAGTGGTCAGCAATAAATCTTTCGCTATGTGCAAACGACATTCCTTAATCAGATCGGTCGGGCTATCCTCTCCTATCTCTTCCATCTTCCGATAAAGACTCCGGGGACTGATTGCCAGTCGATCGGCGATATAACGCGGAGTCAAATCTTTGTTCGTTATATTATCATTGATAATCTTCAAAACCGACTGAAGGAACTTCTTCGACTCTTTATGCGTCAACTTCCCGTCCGACTTTTCAAAAGAACTGATCGGCGAACTGAAATAATTTTTCAACACCTCTTTCCGTTCTATCACCTGACAGACAGAGATACGAAGATACTCCGCACTAAACGGTTTTGTGATATACATTTCCGCACCGGCAGAAAGGGCTTCCATCTGTTGTTCCATCTCGTGTCGTCCGGAAACCACAATAATAGGAATATGCGCCGTCTCTTTCACCGATTTAATCCGCCTGGTCAGTTCAATGCCACCCATTCCCGGCATCATGACATCACAGATAATCACATTCGGATAAACCTCATTCATCACCTGATCCAGCCGTTCGGGATCTTGCAAGGTTACCACATTGAAGTCAGCCGAGAAGATTTCTCCAATAAACCATAGCATTTCGATTTCATCATCGACAACCAAAAGCGTAGGACGCATCTTATCAAACTCATACTGGGGAAGTTTCAATATCGGTTGAGTATCTATCTTGGGGATATATTCCGCCATCAGTCGTTTGGTTTCCGACACTCCGGTAGTCAGCTCCATGACCGGCAAGGTTAATGTAAACATCACCCATCCGTCAGAAGTGTTTTCCACTTTCAATGTACCATTCAGCAACTTAGCCATATTATAAGAAATAGCCAGCCCCAGGCCATTCCGTGAAAAGTTCTTTTCATCCTGATTCTCGAAATTATCCAAAATGGCATACCGATTAAAAATATACTGAAAATCCTTTTCCTTGATGGTACTTCCTTCATTTGCTACACGAAGAGCCAGCATATTTTCCCGGCTCGTATCCACTTCAATCTTGAGACTCTGTCCGTCGGGAGTATATTTAAAGGCATTAGAAATCAGATTAATAATGATCGTATTCAGGAATCCTTTGTCCGAGTTCCACATCACCTGCTCGGGTATCTTGCTCAAGAAAGTGATGTTTCTGGATTTAGCCATTTCAACAAACGTTTTGGCTATTCCTTTCACAATGGAAGACACATTCAATGATTCAACCCGCACTTCCCTGTTTCCCGTTTCAATCCGACGGAATTCGATCAACTCATGAATCAGGTTGTTGAGACGCTCCGCATTCGTCTGAATCATCTGTACGTAGTCCACGACAAATTTACTAAGTCCCTTCGATGAAAGGATCCGTCCGCAAGGACCATAAATCAAAGTCAGCGGAGTACAAAATTCATGTGCGATATTAGTAAAGAAACGAAGTTTGGACTCAAAGACATTCTTTTGATGGCGTTTCTCTATCTCGTTCAGCAATTCCTGCTTTTTACGTTTGGAGCGCAGGATAAAGGAACGTATCAGCAAGGCTGCCAGTAAAAGCAGACACAGGGCATAAATCAAATAAGCCCACCAGGAAGCATACCACGGATCACCTATACGAATCACCAGAGAATAGACATCACTCTCTTTATCAAAGACACTATTGTAATATTTCACCAGTAAGGTATATTCGCCGGGAGCCATATTCGTAAAAGAGACTCCGCTTTCCGAACCATTGTTTACCCATTGGTCACTCAATCCTTTTAGTTTATAGAAATAGGTACAGTTATTACCATTCAGATAATCCACAGAGGCAAATGAAACAGAAAAGAAATTCTGGTCATACTGCAAATTCAAGACTTCAGTTTCTTTTTTCCGGGTGAGAAATTCGCCCAGATTGTATTGTTCACCGAAGATAGACAGCTTATCAAAATAAACAGGAGGCATATAAAGCTGCTCCGGACGGCCATCCGCCCGGATAGCCACGACTCCATTAATTCCGCCAAAGAACAGAGTACCAGTCCGGGAATCCCGAAAACCGGCACCGTCACTAAACTCTACCACTTTTAAACCATCTCCAAAGCCATACGAACGAAAGACATTCCGTTTCGTATCGAAATTGATTAATCCGAGATTGGTGCTCAACCAGAAGTTGTCGGACGAGTTTCTAAGAATTGCATGAATGGTATTATTCAGGAAACCATTCTTGGCATTGAAGAGCTGATAAGAAGTTTCCGATGTGTACTTTATCAATCCGTAGCTCGTTCCGAAAAGATAGTTATTGCTGCTGTCTTTACTGATAGCGAGAATATTATTCAGGGTCATGTTTTCGTATTTGTGAGTAGACACCGGTTCCAGGCCATTCGTCGTTTCGTTATAGCGGAATACCCCATATCCTTTATTGCCAAACAACAGGTTGGCTTCATTCTCCGCATAAATAGTAAAGAAATAGTTCGATCCCAGTTCGCCGTCATTGATGATGTAACGTTGCGCATCCACAATCACCGGATTGTCCGGTGTTCCGGCAATACGAGCTTTCACCACTCCCATGCCGACACTCGCCAGCCACAGTTCGGAATCTGCTGTTTCGTAAATGTCATGGATGTATTTGAAATCTTCGTTACCGATCCGTATTGGTATACTCTTGATACGTTTTTCCCGATATGAATAATAAGTTAATCCTTCTTCGTCTCCTATCCAAAGCAAATTCCGGTGGCTCTTGGCAAAACAATAAACGGCATTACTACTCAAAGCACTATTAGAGGTAGTCAACACCTCCGCCCGACAGTCGGAGATGTTTTTATCGAATTCGTAATCATAGATTTTAAGAATTCCGTTTCCTTTGGTTCCCACCCAGAAAGTACGTTCATCATCAAGATAGATGGCACGCACGGGGCGTTCTATTTTCTCGGTATAATTGCTAAGCACCATTGATTTGATAGAATAAAGCGGGTTCGAATAAAGATAAACACCCTGCCCGTCGGTACCAATCCAAACAACATCCTGAAAACGGTCTTTCTTGAGACAGAATACACCGCTGTTGATAGGTAACGACTGAATTTGATAATGATTCGTCTCCTTCTGTTTCTCCAACAGCAGAATACCATCCATCAAAAAGCCCACAAAATAGCTGTTATGATAATGAACGATGGACGAAATTTTGCCACGTTCCTGTATTTCCTTACCCAGATTGGCAATAAACTCATTCTTCTGGGTCGGAATATGGAAAGCATAGAAATTAAATTCCTTGTCTATGTAATAAAGAGATTGCTCGTCATTGAAACAATAAATCAAGGAAGTCTGATAAATCAGGTTCGTTTTCTGGGGTAACAGGGTGATATCTCCCGATGCGGCTTCCTGCTGTATATCATAACAGCGGTTATATCCTTTCATGACTACCCACATCCGGTTGTTACCGTCGATAAAGAAGTTTACGATATCGGAAATCGGGATTCCCGTGATATTGATTTTCTTGAAGACTCCTTCTTTTTTATGATAATAATAAATGCAGTTACTATCCTGGATAATGAACAGATTACCATGACTATCCTTATTCATAAAGAAGAGTTTCTGAAATTCATTATAGTGAGTGATTGTATTGGTTTTCCGGTTCAAACGGTTCAGCCCATAGTAGGTTTGAATCCAGTAAATATCTTCGCCCGTATACACAATATTGTCAATCAGATTACCAGATAAGTAATCCTCCTTGTCACGAGTCTTAAATTCCTCAATCTCCTGTCCATCATAAATATTCAGCCCGTCGCAGGTCCCGATCCACATCAATCCACGCTCATCCTGGCACAGAGATGTAATCGAACTATTAGACATATACTCTTTATCTGCAACTTGCTTCAAATTATAAGCATAAGCGTTATGTATCAACAGATTAAGAAAAAAGAATAGAATAAAAACCAACTGTTTTCCCATAGTGTATTATTCTTAGATTTGCTATATGACAAAGGTAAACAAAAAAACATTCCGAGCTTTTTTTTGGCCGGAATATAAGTAAAGCTCCGTGCCAGAGTAGTTAATTTCAGCGACAAGAAACGATTTAGCCCCTCTATTACTAGAAGCACATTCCTTTTCTCCCTATTTTCGTCGTAGAAATTATTTTCAAATCTATAAATTCATTTGTTCATGAAAACACATTTTTCATTTAAACACTTGCTATTTCTTGGAGGTGCCGTGTTGTACAGCCTGCAATCTTCTGCCGTTAAGAATCCGGTAGACTATGTCAGCACACTGGTAGGCACTCAGTCCAAGTTTGAACTGTCTACCGGAAACACGTATCCGGCTACGGCATTGCCGTGGGGAATGAATTTCTGGACACCGCAGACCGGTAAAATGGGAGACGGTTGGGCGTACACGTATGATGCCGACAAAATCCGGGGATTCAAACAAACACATCAGCCCAGTCCCTGGATGAACGACTACGGGCAGTTTGCCATCATGCCTATCACCGGCGGACTGGTATTCGATCAAGACCGACGTGCCAGTTGGTTCTCTCACAAAGCGGAAGTTGCCAAACCTTATTATTATAAGGTATACCTTGCCGACCATGATGTAACAACCGAGCTTGCTCCTACGGAGCGTGCCGTCATGTTCCGTTTCACGTATCCGGAGACAAAGAATGCCTACGTGATTGTAGACGCTTTCGACAAAGGTTCTTATGTGAAAGTGATTCCGGAAGAAAACAAGATTATCGGCTATTCAACCAAGAATAGCGGCGGTGTGCCGGAAAACTTCAAAAACTATTTCGTGATTCAATTCGACAAACCGTTCACATTCGTTTCCACAGTTTTCGAAAACAACATTCTTCCGAATGAAACAGAAGCAAAAGGAAACCACACAGGGGCCGTGATCGGATTCGCCACGAAAAAGGGAGAAATCGTACACGCACGTGTTGCTTCCTCCTTTATCAGCCCCGAACAGGCGGAGTTGAATCTCAAAGAGCTTGGCAAAAACAGTTTCGACCAACTGGTAGCGAACGGAAGAGAGATTTGGAACCGTGAAATGAGTAAAATAGAGATAGAAGACGATAATATCGATAATTTACGTACCTTCTATTCTTGTCTATACCGTTCCATGCTTTTTCCACGCAGTTTCTACGAGATAGATGCTAAGGGACAAGTCATGCATTACAGCCCCTACAACGGCGAAGTGCGTCCCGGTTATATGTTTACCGACACCGGATTCTGGGACACGTTCCGCTGCCTGTTCCCTTTCCTCAACCTGATGTATCCGTCAATGAATCAAAAGATGCAGGAGGGACTAGTAAATACTTACAAGGAAAGCGGTTTCCTGCCGGAATGGGCCAGCCCGGGACATCGGGATTGTATGGTAGGCAACAACTCGGCTTCCGTAGTGGCCGACGCTTACATCAAAGGATTGCGAGGATATGATATCGAAACTCTTTGGGAAGCATTGAAACATGGAGCAAATGCACATCTTCGCGGGACTGCTTCAGGTCGTCTCGGTTACGAATCTTACAACCAACTGGGATATGTTGCCAACAATATCGGCATAGGACAAAACGTTGCACGTACATTGGAGTATGCTTACAACGACTGGGCAATTTATACATTAGGCAAGAAACTCGGTAAACCGGAGAGCGAAATCGACATTTATAAGAAACACGCGCTGAACTACAAAAATGTCTATCATCCGGAACGCAAACTGATGGTTGGCAAAGATAACAAAGGCGTATTCAATCCGAATTTCGATGCAGTGGATTGGAGTGGTGAATTTTGCGAAGGGAATAGCTGGCACTGGAGCTTCTGCGTATTCCACGACCCGCAAGGACTTATCAACCTGATGGGAGGCAAGAAAGAATTCAACGCGATGATGGATTCCGTCTTTGTCATCCCGGGTAAACTGGGAATGGAAAGCCGCGGCATGATTCACGAAATGCGTGAAATGCAAGTAATGAACATGGGGCAATATGCACACGGCAACCAGCCTATTCAGCACATGGTATATCTCTACAACTATTCAAGCGAGCCCTGGAAAGCTCAATACTGGATACGTGAGATTATGAACAAACTATATACCGCCGGTCCCGACGGTTATTGCGGTGACGAAGACAACGGACAGACTTCCGCCTGGTATGTATTCTCCGCACTCGGTTTCTATCCGGTTTGCCCGGGAACGGATGAATATATCATAGGAACCCCGCTTTTCAAATCAGCGAAGTTACATCTGGAGAACGGAAAGACCATCACAATCAAGGCAGATAACAACCAGCTTGACAACCGCTACATCAAGGAAATGAAAGTAAACGGGAAATCACAAACCCGCAATTTCCTTACACATGACCAGCTGATTAAAGGTGCTAATATTCAATTTCAAATGAGCCCCGTGCCCAATAAACAACGGGGAACCACAGAAAAAGATGTACCTTACTCTCTTTCGTTTGAATAAAATATTGTACTTTTGGAGATCAATGAATTATCTACCAAACAAACTATAAAAACATGAAACTGAAAAACCTTTTACTAATTGCCCTTGTTGCGATCGTCTTTTGCGGTTGTCAAAGTAACTATCAGCCTACTTCTATCACCGTTGCCTCCTACAATTTGAGAAACGCCAACGGTGGCGATTCAATCAACGGAAACGGTTGGGGACAACGTTACCCGGTCATTGCCCAAATAGTGCAATACCACGATTTCGATATTTTCGGCACGCAGGAGTGCTTTATTCATCAACTGAAAGATATGAAAGAAGCATTACCCGGTTATGATTATATCGGTGTAGGTCGCGACGACGGCAAAGAGAAAGGTGAACATTCTGCTATTTTCTATCGCACAGACAAGTTTGACGTGATAGAGAAAGGTGATTTTTGGTTGTCGGAAACTCCCGACGTGCCGAGCAAAGGATGGGATGCCGTGTTGCCGCGTATTTGCAGTTGGGGACACTTCAAATGCAAAGATACCGGCTTCGAATTCCTTTTCTTCAACCTGCACATGGACCATATCGGCAAGAAGGCACGCGTGGAAAGTGCGTTCCTCGTACAGGACAAGATGAAAGAACTTGGCAAAGGCAAAGAGCTTCCAGCCATCCTGACGGGAGACTTCAATGTCGACCAGACCCACCAGTCTTATGATGCTTTTGTGAGCAAAGGGGTGTTGTGCGACTCTTACGAGAAGGCCGGCTTCCGCTATGCTATCAACGGCACGTTCAACGACTTCGACCCGAACAGCTTTACGGAAAGCCGTATCGACCATGTATTCGTTTCTCCGTCTTTCCATGTGAAAAAATATGGTGTGCTGACGGATACTTACCGCAGCATCGTAGGCAAGGGAGAAAAGAAGCAGGCGAACGATTGCCCGGAAGAAATCGACATCAAGACTTATCAGGCGCGCACTCCTTCAGACCATTTCCCCGTAAAGGTGGAACTGGAGTTCGACCAGCGTCAGCAGAAATAATCTTTGTATCTAGTTATAACCTGAAAGTTTCACCACACAACCCGATATTCCTATGAGAAATATATGTTTTGTAGCCTGTATGTTATTTTGCCTTACTTCCGCAGTGGGAAAGACACCGGGAAATACCCGTTATCTTTCTATTGCCGACTCGATTCTATCTAATGTATTGAATCTCTATCAGACGAATGACGGACTACTAACAGAAACGTATCCTGTCAATCCCGACCAAAAAATTACTTATCTGGCGGGCGGAACGCAGCAGAACGGAACGCTGAAGGCTTCTTTTCTATGGCCGTATTCCGGGATGATGTCGGGTTGTGTGGCTTTATACAAAGCGACCGGAAACAAGAAGTACAAAAAGATTCTCGAGAAAAGAATTCTACCGGGAATGGAGCAGTATTGGGATAACAGTCGCTTGCCGGCCTGTTATCAGTCATACCCCACCAAGTACGGGCAGCACGGACGTTATTATGACGATAACATCTGGATTGCACTGGACTATTGCGATTATTACCAACTGACTCACAAGCCTGCATCTTTGGAAAAAGCCGTTGCATTGTATCAATATATCTACAGTGGATGGAGCGATGAGATAGGCGGTGGCATCTTTTGGTGTGAACAGCAGAAGGAAGCGAAGCATACTTGTTCCAATGCACCGTCTACTGTGCTCGGTGTCAAGTTGTACCGGCTGACGAAGGATGCCAAATACCTCGAAAAAGCAAAAGAGACGTATGCCTGGACGAAAAAGCATCTGTGCGACCCTACCGACCATCTTTACTGGGATAACATCAACCTGAAAGGGAAAGTTTCCAAAGAGAAGTACGCCTACAACAGTGGACAGATGATTCAGGCGGGTGTATTGCTCTATGAGGAAACGGGAGATGAACAGTATTTGCGCGATGCACAGCAGACAGCCGCAGGAACTGATGCTTTTTTCCGCACAAAAGCCGACAAGAAAGACCCGACTGTCAAAGTGCATAAAGACATGGCCTGGTTTAACGTGATCTTATTCAGAGGACTGAAAGCTCTGTATAAGATTGACAAGAATCCGGCGTATGTCAATGCGATGGTGGAAAATGCGCTTCACGCCTGGGAAAACTACCGGGATGAAAACGGATTATTAGGCAGGGATTGGTCGGGACATAACAAGGAGCAGTATAAATGGCTGCTCGACAATGCCTGTCTTATTGAATTCTTTGCAGAGATTTAACACTTCTTCTCCGCAACACTTTCATAATCAATACTAATCAACAAAAAAAGACTATTACCATGAATATAACTAAAGCCTTTTGTTTGTCCATAGCACTCTTGGGCGCTAGCAATATGCAGGCTATAACGAACAGTGATTTTGTCATCCAACAAGATAATACCAAAATCAACAACTATCAGACGAACCGTCCGGAAACATCGAAACGTCTGTTTGTCTCACAAGCTGTGGAACAACAGATTGCGCATATCAAGCAACTGCTGACGAATGCCCGCTTAGCATGGATGTTCGAAAACTGTTTCCCGAACACACTGGATACTACTGTTCATTTTGACGGTAAAGACGATACGTTTGTTTATACAGGTGACATCCACGCCATGTGGTTGCGCGATTCGGGTGCACAAGTATGGCCTTACGTGCAACTCGCCAACAAAGACGCGGAACTGAAAAAGATGCTGGCCGGCGTTATCAAACGTCAGTTCAAGTGTATCAATATCGACCCGTATGCCAATGCTTTCAACATGAATTCCGAAGGCGGCGAATGGATGAGCGACCTTACGGACATGAAGCCCGAACTGCACGAACGCAAATGGGAAATCGACTCGCTCTGCTATCCTATCCGTCTTGCTTATCATTACTGGAAGACGACGGGAGATGCCAGTATATTCTCCGACGAATGGCTTACAGCCATCGCGAAGGTTCTGAAAACGTTTAAGGAACAGCAACGAAAAGAAGATCCGAAAGGTCCTTATCGTTTCCAACGTAAAACGGAACGTGCACTCGATACGATGACCAACGACGGCTGGGGTAATCCTGTAAAGCCGGTCGGACTGATTGCTTCTGCTTTCCGTCCTTCGGATGATGCTACAACTTTCCAGTTCCTCGTTCCGTCCAACTTCTTTGCTGTAACTTCATTGCGCAAAGCTGCCGAAATTCTGAATACGGTCAACAAGAAACCTGATTTAGCTAAAGAATGTACTACACTGTCTAACGAAGTGGAAGCAGCCCTGAAACAGTATGCGGTTTACAATCATCCGAAATATGGCAAAATCTATGCTTTCGAAGTGGACGGTTTCGGCAATCAACTGTTAATGGATGATGCCAATGTGCCGAGTCTCATTGCCCTGCCTTATCTTGGGGATGTGAAAGTGAACGATCCTATTTATCAGAATACCCGTAAGTTTGTATGGAGCGAAGATAATCCTTACTTCTTCAAAGGTACTGCCGGTGAAGGAATTGGCGGTCCGCACATCGGATATGATATGATTTGGCCCATGAGTATTATGATGAAAGCATTCACCAGTCAAAACGACGCAGAAATCAAGACCTGCATCAAAATGCTGATGGATACGGATGCCGGAACAGGGTTCATGCATGAATCTTTCCACAAGAACGACCCGAAAAACTTTACTCGTTCCTGGTTTGCATGGCAAAATACGCTGTTCGGAGAACTAATCCTAAAACTCGTGAATGAAGGAAAGGTAGACTTGCTGAATAGTATCCAATAGTCTTCTATTATGTTTTTATTGTATTCCCGCTTATGAGATAACTGTTTCTAACCTTGAAGCTTACGCATCCAAAGTAGTTTCAAGGTTGAAGAACTTTAGTTTCAGGCCTTTGAAACCACAGTTTCATCGGTGAGAAACTCTAGTTTCTCACCGATGAAACTAAAGTTTCCCGCTGACGAAACAAAAGTTTCAAGCAATAGAACTTTTAGTTTCAAGTACTGAAACTCTCTCTTCTGTAATAGTCTGATAATCCTTGAATACCGCTCCGGATAGAGAAATAAGTACCCACATAGCAGAGAAACAATAAAATCCTTGCTTTCAACAAGGTGACAGCAAAGTTGTCGTCACCTTGCCGTCACATCATGCTGTCACACTGCAGTATATTTATAATCAATCATTTATGCCCAATCAGATGACAGATGACAGCATTTTATTTATTTTCCAATTTATATGTAGAGAGTATATGACTCCTAAAAAATAAATGACCCATATAATATGAACAATATGAAATCAACTTTTTTATTCCTACTTACTACAACCATGATGACCTGTACTGCCTACGGACAGTCTTCCAATCATAAAGAGAACAAATTACCCGATTGGGCTTTCGGTGGTTTCGAACGTCCAAAGAATGTCAATCCGGTAATATCTCCTATAGAAAACACCAAGTTTTACTGTCCATTGACCAAAGATTCTATTGCGTGGGAATCGAACGATACATTCAATCCGGCTGCTACACTCTACAATGGTGAGATTGTCGTGTTATACCGTGCAGAGGATAAATCAGGTGTCGGTATCGGACACCGGACTTCCCGCCTCGGTTATGCCACTTCTACCGACGGCACACATTTCCAACGGGAAAAGACTCCTGTATTCTATCCGGATAATGATTCACAAAAAGAGTTGGAATGGCCCGGCGGCTGCGAAGACCCACGAATTGCCGTAACCGATGACGGATTATATGTAATGATGTACACCCAATGGAATCGCCATGTACCTCGCCTGGCAGTAGCGACCTCCCGCAACCTAAAAGACTGGACAAAACACGGTCCTGCTTTTGCCAAAGCATTTGATGGAAAGTTCTTCAACCTGGGTTGTAAGTCCGGCTCTATCCTGACCGAAGTTGTTAAAGGGAAACAGGTTATCAAGAAAATCAACGGGAAATACTTTATGTACTGGGGAGAGGAGCATGTATTCGCAGCTACTTCCGATGACTTAATCCACTGGACACCGATTGTCAACATTGACGGCTCCCTAAAAAAGCTGTTTTCTCCCCGTGACGGCTACTTCGACAGCCATCTCACCGAATGTGGGCCTCCAGCTATCTACACTCCGAAAGGAATTGTCCTTCTTTATAATGGTAAGAACCATTCAGGAAGAGGTGACAAACGCTATACCGCCAATGTCTATGCTGCCGGACAAGCACTCTTCGACGCCAATGATCCTACCCGCTTTATCACCCGTCTCGATGAACCGTTCTTCCGTCCGATGGATAGCTTTGAAAAGAGTGGGCAATATGTGGATGGAACCGTATTTATAGAAGGAATGGTCTACTTCAAAAACAAATGGTATTTGTATTATGGTTGTGCTGACTCCAAAGTAGGAGTAGCCGTTTATGATCCGAAACGACCGGCAAAAGCTGATCCGCTTCCATAGTTATAAAAATAGTCTTGATTACATTCTTTTTTAAAGGAAAGATGTAATCAGGACTAACTTATTTCTTAAAACTATATTCCCCAAAACGGCTGAAAACAGTAAGTTCTTGTTAAGGATTTGCTTTTCAGCCGTTTCTAGTATAAAATAAAGCTTTCCGAAGCAGAATTAAATGCTACAATCGGAAAGCCTTATAATACCTATTGAAAACTGAATTGAATATTGAGAACCAGCTTTATTCTTTCATTGTCGGAGGCTTCTTCCTCCTTTCAACAATTAGCTGTCTTTTATAAGTAAGCCATCTTTATCCATTTATCTTATTCAAAACAACCGGTCTGTTTGCCGGAGCCTTACCAAAATTCTTATTAGGCTTTTTCCCCATTACAAACTTCAATGTGCTGCCATTTATTATACCCTGATAAGTGATATAACTCTTATCATAAGGCTTGCCATTCAAATACACTTTCTGGATATAGATATTTTCTTTGCTGTTATTGGGTGCTTCTACAGTAAAAGTGTTACCACCACGTACCTTCACTTCTACTTTCTTAAAACAAGGGCTACCGAAAACAAATACACCATCCGACGGGTTCACCTGATAGAGTCCCATAGATGAAAGAAGATACCAGGCAGACATTTGGCCACAATCCTCATTACCGATGATACCGTCCGGCTGGTCTGTGTAAAAATCGCTCATGATAAAACGAACCTTTTCCGCCGTTTTCCATTGTTCACCGGCATACGCGTAAAGATAAGCAACATGATGGCTCGGTTCATTTCCATGTGCATATTGTCCGATCAATCCGGTTATGTCGCTCGATGCTTCTTCCCCCATACTGTCGGTATTGGTAAAGAAACCATCAAGCTTCGTTGTAAAAGGTTTGTCACCTCCAAACAAGGCAATCAGCCCATAGGGGTCTTGTGGAGCAAAGAAAGTATATTGCCATCCGTTTCCTTCACAGAAATCTCCAACAGTATGGATGGAACGTGCCGGATCGTAAGGAGTACGCCAAGAGCCGTCTTCCAGTTTCGGACGAATGAAATGGATAGAAGAATCAAAATAGTTCTTGTAATAATGAGCACGTTTTGAGAATGTTTCAGCATCTTCTGTCTTTCCCATCTTACGTGCCATAGCGGCAATTCCCCAGTCGTCCACTGCATACTCCATGGCTATGGAAGTAGCTTCATGAACTTTGTCGGCAGGGATATAGCCTTTTTTGACTACATAAGGTACTCCTTTCTGCTTTTCATAAGTAGCTGTAGCTATCATTGCTTGCAATGCTTCTTCCGCATCGAACCCGGTAAATCCTTTCAGATATGCATCGGCAATCACCGGCACGGAGCTATACCCCGGCATCTGATCGGTCTCTCCACTCATCAAAGGCCAGATAGGGAGTTTGTCCTGCTGACGATAGATGGAAATCATCGAATTGACTACATGGTCAACCATTTCAGGTTGAGTAATAGTCATCAAAGGATTTAATGCACGGTAGGTATCCCATAAAGAAAGAGTCGTATAGTTGACTTTCTTCGGGTCTGTGTAAATCATGTCATTCATCCCTCTATACTCTCCATTCACATCGCAAAAAAGCGTAGGGGCAATCATAGTATGATAATGGGCGGTATAGAATACACGTTTGGAAGCCTCATCATCAGTCTCTACTGTCATCTTCTCCAGTTGCTTATTCCATCGGTCGGCACTCATATCCACCACCTTATCAAAATCCCAGTGAGTAAGTTCGGATTGCAGGTTCATCGCTGCGTTGTCACAGCTGACAGAAGAAAGGGCGACTTTTATCTTCACTTCCTTCACGTTACCAAAAGTAAGGACACTCTTCACCGATGCCACTTTCAGTTGGTCCCAAGGTTGCGGAGCATTATCGTCATAGGCAGTAAACTGCTCTATCTTCTTATCACTTTTCAACACAAAATAAACTTTGCGGGAAGGACTCCAGCCTCTCACATAACGATAACCCTCTACTGTATAATCATCTACCTTACGGATATAGCTGTCGTAAGCATTCGATCCGTTTCCTTCACGTAAGTCGATTAATATGGAAGCCGGTTTTCCTTCAGGATAAGTATAACGATGGAAGCCTACACGATCTGTAGCTGTCAACTCGGCTTTGATATTGTAACGGTCGAGAAGCAAAGAGTAATATTCGGGACGGGCGATTTCATTCGCATGAGAATATCTGGAAGCATACCCATCACGTATATCATCCTGATTGCCTCTGGGAGTACGGATCTCATTCAATGGCATGATGAGAATATCACATAAGTCAGTACAGCCCGTACCGCTCAAATGGGTATGTGAAAAGCCAATTAAAATACTATCGGAATAATGATAACCCGAGCACCAGTCCCAACCTTTATGGATATTGGTAGGACCCAGCTGTACCATTCCATACGGAACACTCGTCCCAACAAAGACGTGTCCATGATAACCGGATCCGATATACGGATCGACGTACTGCAATAATCCTTCACTTTTTGAATAGTTCTGTTGCGCTACTCCATTTCCCGCTGCAAGCAAGACACAAGAAGTAAGTGCAAGTAGTTTAAATGCCTTCATTCGTATTTTTCTTTGGTATGATTGAAAATTATAGTTAGCGAATGATGCAAATATACTACCTATTTAGGAATTAACTAACTGTCGCTAGAGTTTACAAGAAAAATGGCAGGCAGGTTTACTCTTTTGGCAAGTTCCAACCACAGATTTACACGGTTTTCCACAGAAAAACTGCGTACCGTCTACTAAATAACATAATAAATGAATCTGTGGAAATCCGTGTTAATCTATGGCGAATCCTTTCCATAAATTCCCTTCGGGAAGAGGAGCTTCAAGCTCTATCAGTTCTTTTGAGACAGGATGTATGAACCGTACTCTCCGGGCATGCAGACAAATGCTCCCATCCGGATTGGAGCGTGGAGAGCCATATTTCAAATCTCCCTTGATAGGGCATCCCATTTTTGCCAGCTGACAACGAATCTGATGATGACGTCCGGTTTTTAAATCGACTTCGAGCAAATAGTAATTCTCCGAATGACCGATCAACCGGTAATGCAAGATCGCTTTCTTGCTGTTCGGCACTTCTTTGTCGTATGCATAACTTTTGTTCTGCTTTTCATTACGTACAAGAAAATGTACCAGTTCACCTTCCGGTTCTTGCGGAGCATTTTTCACAACCGCCCAATAAGTCTTTTTCACCTCACTAGTGCGAAACATTTCGTTGAGCCTTGTTAATGCCTTACTCGTTTTGGCAAAAATAACAAGACCGCTTACGGGGCGGTCCAGCCGGTGTGTCACACCGAGGAAAACATTTCCGGGTTTCTGATACTTCTCTTTCAGATACTGTTTCACAGTCTCCGAAAGCGGCGTATCCCCCGTCTTGTCTGCCTGGACAATCTCGGAAGCGGTCTTGTTGACTACAATGATATGGTTGTCTTCGTATACAACAGTCATTCTGTTCGATTACATATTCATACCACCATCTACCTGAATCACCTGACCTGATACATAAGAAGACATATCAGAAGCCAGGAAGGTAGCGATGTTTGCCACATCTTCAGGAGTACCACCACGACGCAAAGGAATTTTCTTTGCCCATTCAGCTCTTACTTCGTCAGAAAGAGCAGCTGTCATGTCTGTCAGGATGAATCCCGGAGCGATAGCGTTGGCACGGATGCCGCGAGAGCCCAACTCTTGTGCGATAGACTTAGCCAATGCAATCATACCTGCTTTGGAAGCAGCATAGTTAGCCTGTCCTGCATTTCCGTGAACACCTACAACAGAGGCCATATTGATAATGCTACCAGCTTTTTGACGCATCATGATAGGTGTACAAGCATGGATGAAGTTAAATGCAGACTTCAGGTTCACGTTGATTACCATATCCCATTGCTGTTCGCTCATGCGCATCATCAAACCGTCACGAGTGATACCGGCATTGTTTACCAATATATCGATCCGTCCGAAGTCCTTGTGGATTTCTTCAACGACCTTTGCAGTATCTTCAAAGTTAGCCGCGTTAGAAGCGTAACCTTTGGCTTTCACGCCCATTGCTTCCAATTCTTTAGCTGTATTTTCTGCATTTTCGTCAATGACAAGGTCAGTAAATGCGATGTTTGCGCCTTCGGCAGCAAACTTAAGAGCGATAGCCTTACCAATACCGCGAGCAGCACCGGTTACAATGGCTGTTTTTCCGTCTAATAATCCCATACTAAAAGTTATTTAATTAAATTTCTGTTCTATGCAGTGCGCCAAACACAATGTTGGACACATATCTATTTCTTGTATCTTCATCCAGATGTGCACCTATATGGCCTCGAATATAAGGAACTTCAATTCCTTTCACACAATAATGTATCAAGTCGGCAGTCATCTCCACATCGTCAATATGGAAAACTCCTTTTGCCTGTCCTTCCAGAAGAACAGCTTTAAAGAGCTGGACTTCCTTTGCATCAAACTTCTTGCGAACTTTTTCCACCCGCCATATATCACGGAAGAAATAAGCACGCAGTGTTCCGTTTCGATAGACGACCTCTTTTACTGCGTCCAACCGGGTATATATCATCTCCAACAATTTCTCGTCCGGTGAGATATTTTTCTCGGCCACCCGCTTCATCATATCCGACAGAATATCCAATTCCGATTCCACAACAGCCAAATAAATTTCATCCTTACTTTTAAAATAAGTATAGAGCGTTCGTCTACCTTTTTTAGAAGCAAGAGCGATATCATTCATAGTTGTGTTTTCTACTCCCATCTTCGCAAAAAGCTGACGGGCTACATCTACTAATTTGGCTTTTGTCTTGGATACGGTCATAGGTTACAAATTGCACATTGCTGAATATTTTGAGCAAAAGTAATTCTTTTCTTTAGACCATACAAGAAAATAGAGAGAATATTAACATTTGTATATTAATAGGTGCTAAGAAAAAGTTTCATCATTATTTCATTCATTCTCAACTAAATAAGAAAAAAATGATGATTTACTCGAAAAATATTCAGCAAATTATTTGTTTGTTTCAAAAAAAGCCGTACCTTTGCACCCGTTAAACATCGCGGAGTGGAGCAGTTGGTAGCTCGTTGGGCTCATAACCCAAAGGTCATTCGTTCGAGTCGGATCTCCGCAACTAAAGATAAGAAGAATCGCAGAAATGCGGTTCTTCTTTTTTATGACGACTCTTCTTTACTGGTTTTATTCACAACGGCTCAGTCTGAAACCTTGGGGGATTGCGTTAAAATTCTTATTTTTGCATCATGAAAACATCCTCTTCCCAAACGATTGATCCTGTTGCTTCTTTAAGCTTGTTCTTGCCTTCAGGAAT
>NZ_JAJKHN010000076.1:0-30805 GCF_020982715.1 Bacteroides sp. 1_1_30 | reverse complement strand
AAAAAACACACCAGCCACAAGCCCTGAAAGGGCGGAACCATATACAATTATGCCCTTTCAGGGCGCAAATTCAGATTGTCGCTTTTACGTAGGGCGTTGCCCTACGCTATATAATTAAACCCTTTCAGGGCACTCCGCAAAATTATCATTTAAGTGCATTTTCACAAACGATTTTTGTCAATGTATTCGCCTGCCCTACTTCCTTACCATCTACAAAAATGCGCAATCCTTTTCCGCAATGATAGCGATCACCATTCTTATCCCAAAGAATCGTCAGATTATGACCATGATATAATACATTATCCAGGCAGAACCAATCCCACTTGTCGGCAGGAATTAAGGGGTTCACTTCAATCGTATTATCCAAACGTGGACGAAGTCCGATCAATCCTGTAATTATCAGGTCGTTGAAAGTGGAATGATTATAATAACGGCTACGTTCCTGATCTCCTTTCAGCCAATAACCGGTCACCTCATCCAAATATTCACCAATATAGGGACGACCACGATGATACTGTGATTCCACATACAATTCCATCTGACGGAAATATACACTGTCAGACAATACAGTCTGCGGATAATTATTCATAAAGTTAGCCATTGCTGTCAATGTCTGTGCGGAAGCAAACGGCCAGATAGCACCGTCCCATTCACATTTGCCTACTCCACGTGTACGGAACTCCGGATGACGACGTTCTGCAGTTGTCAATCCATAAGGAGCAGAGAAGCCTTTTTCATCCATAATTTCTTTCCAGGCAATTTCATACTTTTGGGTGGTATCCGGCAGGTTGAAATACCAAGGAATATATCCGATTGCTTCACGCACATTCGCGGAAGAGTCCGTACGCATCGTCTCAAAAAACTGATGACGTGTATTCCACAATTCATTTTCTACCAGATTTTTCAAAGTATCTGCTCTCATGCCATATTTCATAGCCATCCCCTCATCACCGGAAAGAATTCCTATACATGAAAGTGCTTTAGCATTGCCATACATATAACTATTGATTGTCGGCCGGGCATATTTCTTCCTCCGTCCGCCACTGATTGATTCTTCCATACCATCCTGTACGTCACCCTGCCAATACAATCCGTTCTTCAAACGGTTCGTACGTTCCCAACGCTGGTATTCGGTTTCCAGATCTTTCTTCATATCCAGCAGATAGTCCTTATCACCATCTACCATGTAACGAGCCAAAACAGCATCTGCGTTCCATGAGCTGAACTTATCCATTTTCTTCATCGGACCGCCATCATTGCCACGATACCATGTATGAATAATCTGATCCAAATATTTCGGATCACGCAACCAACGGCTTTCATAAATATGATGTCCAATTGCACAAGCAATCAAATTATATTTATCTGAATAAGAACGCTGAACGAGAAACTCGGTCATGCCATAGCCAACAGGAGTCTCCTTGATATGCTTACGCAATGACCACCAACGATAATAATACATTTCTTCAAAGTTATGTTGCGGACACTCGAACAAAGGAATATTTTCCTCCATCCATTCTGAAGCCTTTTCATTGGGAATTGCCTGAACAATATTTTCGTCTTCCATACCGTTGAAATAGTCTG
This sequence comes from Bacteroides sp. 1_1_30, assembly GCF_020982715.1. Taxonomy (NCBI): domain Bacteria; kingdom Pseudomonadati; phylum Bacteroidota; class Bacteroidia; order Bacteroidales; family Bacteroidaceae; genus Bacteroides; species Bacteroides sp. 1_1_30. Next base: position 29,221 of record NZ_JAJKHN010000076.1, on the reverse strand, counting down.
CATAATGACTGAAGTCAGCATACTTTAAAAAAGCAGAAGACGCATCCTTATCTGTAGAAGATGTTTTTACATTGGCAATGCCATATTCAGCCAATGGATCTTGCGCACCTGCATTCGGCAGATCATAAGTCTGGTCGGCAGGAGTATCTACGGTTGGGAATGTACGAGGTACGCCAGTACGGAATACAATTCGTTCCACAGCAGCCACGGGCGCATAGAACATACGCAACCCTACTCTCTTGCCATCTACATACACTTGAATATTACGATCAACAGTAGAAAGGACTGCTTCTACATGATAAATCTTTCCTGCTTCATATTTCATCATATTTGCAAACCGGGAGCCGCCTTTCAATCGAAAAATGCCATCATCAGTAAGTTCTATACGGGAACAGGCTATTCCATTCTCATCCAGAAATTCAATGTGGAGTGTACCTTTATTATTCTGGCCGGCTTTCAAATCAAATGATACTTTCAATTCTTTAGAAGCCGGAATTTTACGTTCCACTTTGGCATAATCAAACGGATCTTTATCCTGCAACTTCAACCATTGATCCTCCAAAGAAACAGGGGCCCAAACCGGAGAATAAATATTCCAGTCAGTCAGTTCCGCAATTGATTTATTTTTTGAGAAATCATCATCCGCATGTGCTGAAGCATTTATTTCCACCGGGACAGGAATACGGGAAATCCACATATCTTCCTTGTTCACACTGTAAGAAACCCACAAATCACCATCGGCAGGTACTCCATTACCTTCCTGAATACCACGCGGATATTGAGGACCGTATGATTTATAATTTCCTCCATAACGCATGGGAGTGATTTCACCATGCACCAGATTCAATGTTGTATATTCCAATCCATCTTTACTCAAAGATATAGCCAGCGGCCAACGAAATTCCGACGGATTATATACAGTAGCGTATGTACCATCACTTAAACGCTGTCCCCAAATTTTCGCGTTGCTATTGACGAAACCTTTTGCACGAAGCACAGGCTCTGCCCAAGTATGTCCGCCATCCTCACTGATAGAGGTAAGCGCATGTTTCCAAAGACTGGCAATACGTCCATCCGGCAATGTATAACAATTGAATGCTTTGTATCCTTTCTTCAGCGGGAGAATAGGATCTTCACGGTCGGCTTCTTCCACCCACTGCATCATATACAGCGGATTGTCAAGAATTTCCTGGCAAGCCTTCACAAACTCACGATCCTTGCTTTTCTTAAAATACGGATAATCAGTATTCTTTTCATTAAATCCATGATTATAATAAATGAAATAGATCGGTCCGTAAGAACCGTCTTTCTTTATTTCACGAACCACCCGGCCAATACCGTTTCCATCATTGGGATCATCTTTTTTATCCAAAGCAACTCCATAATTTCCCATTGTAATCAGCTTGCCGGATTTAGAAACATAGAATCCGACACGCTGGTGCATAATGGCAATCAGATCTTTGGCCTGCACACCCGGACGAGACTCTTTGGTGTATCCATCAGGAACTTGATAAGGAGGAAACACAATTTCCGGATTTGTCCAGCGATATCCATCCTTCGATGTCATCAGAAAAGTCTGTGAAGGCGGTACGTGTTCGTCAGAAGGATCTGCCAGGTATTGATAGAAAAACTGTCCATTCCAATAAGCCAGCATCGGCTGATGATTATACGTCCATCCATTGCCGTTCGAAGCATCGGGATGTTCACGATTGGCACGTACCAACTGAATGTTATGTACTCCGACTACCGGAGACAGTTGTCCGTCGTGACAAGCAGGGTTCGATAATTCTTTTCCTGTATAATGAATTCTATCTTGTGCAAAGGCTGTAGTAGTCAACCAACCGGCAGCCAGTACAAAAAGAATTTTAGCAGAGTTGTTCATGATTTATTCTGATTTAAAATTGTTTCCGGATTTATTTCTTTTCTTCCAGCAATGCTTTTACGACTGATTCCGGAGCCGTAAATATGGTTCCATGCTTATGCCCCACAGGGATGCTTACCTCTTCTGTTACATCTGTAAAGTTCCGGAAATCCTTCGTACGCATAGCGCCATATATTTTTTTCTTATATACATCAAAATAGATTAGATAATCGTCTCCCACTTTCTCTACAGACGGTCCTTCTACAAAGGATTCAGTGAAAGGCTGGGATGCGGGCGAATAAGGACCGGTCATAGAATCGGAAAAAGCGATTTTCAGATTACGTTCCGGTCGGGTGTTATCCTTGAGCACCATTACATAGTCATTCTTTGCCCGTTTCACGATAACGGCATCAATGGTGCTGAATCCCGGATCGTACAAAAGTTTTGCTTTCGAAACGGTTTTAAAATCTTTTGTAGTGATATAGTATAAACGATGATTATTATTCTCTTCTTCTATCCCCTTTTCGAAACGTCCGGGGACACAGGAAGCCCATACGACCATGAACTGATCGTTCTCGTCGTCATAGAAAATTTCCGGAGCCCATACATTAATGGTAGTCGGTTCGTTTACCATTACAGGAATCATCTGTTGTTCCGACCAATGGATCAGATCTTTAGAATGTGCGTAGCCAAATCCTAAATCACCTTTCCAACTTGTAGTCCAGACCAAATGGTAGGTTCCATCCGGAGTACGTACCATCGAGGGATCCCGCATGAGCTGGTGCTGTCCCAGTTCCGGCTTTAGCCAAACTCCCGGAATACTGTCCCAGTGAATTCCGTCCTCACTATATAAGTATCTCAACCCCTCATCAGCCGGTTCATGAAACGAAGTGAACATGTAGTAGTCTTTGTTCCTCCCACAAGAAGCCAGAAACAGAAGACTTATTGCGGCTAATGTATTTCTTAACTTTTTCATTTCTATATTCTATATTTGTATCTTTTATACAGAGGAGACGATGGAAAGCGCCGTTTGTACTCAAATATACTAGAAGAATCAATAGATTCAAAATTTATATACGATAAAAGGGCGACTCTCCGAGCCACCCTTTCCACCATCAAACAAACTAACCATTTACAATGGGAAAGAATTTCACTTCTTTTTATAGTATCTTATTTTTTAATTATATAGAACCTCCACGGGCTTTTATACGTTTATACCATTCCTCTCGTTCTTTCTTCAGGTCATATCCACGTTTAGCCAGATAGTTGTTGATACGTCCTTTGTATTTTCCGAAAGCAGCGTGTTTCTTATTCGAATTTTCTGCATCCAACGCAAATTCACGAGCCTCTATCAACCAAGCATAGATTTGAGCTTTTTCTTCTTCTTTCAAAGTAGGAATCATGTCCAGATGTGAGTCATAAGTCACTTTTACTACTCCATAAGTCATGCCATCCTTAACGGCTTCTATTTGCTTTTCATCAAGAAAGAGAGATAAATTGGCAGGAAAAGCGAAATGTGAACGATATAGCGCCGCATCTTTTTCATTTTCCGCAGCTTTCAAAGCTTCATTTTTAGCCTCACCAGTCAACCCGGATTCTTTTACTTTCTTGACTTTCGCATCCCGTACCTCATAAATATCATTTAATTCGAAGTAACGATTGGCTATGACATTGCGAACATCTTCGGCTATTTTCGCATCTGTAAGTCCGAGTTTATCAACGATCTTTTGTGATCGGCCGACAATAGACTTTACATATTCAGGATCACGGTTCTCTTTATTTAAGTCGACTGCCTGCGCAGACATCCAACCGGAAATAAAAAGCAATGATAGTATCAGTATCTTTTTCATAATTACATTAATTTTCCTTTTTCAGCCAATGTATCGTAGTTGTTCTTCATATCTCTCCAATCTACTTTATGCTTTGTGCTGATACCGTTGATATATTTTTCAATATTCGTATATCCGTCACCAGTACAGTCTTTATTGGCATCACTCGGATCGTTCGGATTTAATCCGTTAGCAATTTCCCATTCGTCCGGCATACCATCTTTGTCTGTATCAACATAAGGAGTACCTTTGTATTCAGGATACCCCCCCATCTGGCGAACATCAGTAATAATACCCTGCTTATAAGAATCTTTCGGCAAACGACGATACTTGAACTGTCCGTCTTCCCCCATTGACTTAGGAGACAAACCTGTCAAGTCACCATAAGCGTCTTTAGGAAGTTTCTTTTCATAATAAGGAATACCTGTTCTTACTTCTTCAATCACACGTTCGTCAACAATATCACGACAAGGAATATTCGCACCTACATGTTTCAATACATAGTCATAAGCATCTTTAGCCCCCATGATATTGATATACGGCATCTCGAACGGCTGGTAGCTACGCATGTATTCAGTATATCCGTCAGTGTTCGGTTGAGTTTCAATCTGAATACCGCCATTCCAGTTGTCTTTAGTTATTTCAGGATAGCCTTCCATTATATTTCCGTCGGCATATACTCGCCCATATTCTTTATGATCCAGCTTACTACGTCCTGCTTCCGGTTTCAAGATACGATGTCCTACATTGGAATCCTTAGGAGTAGCAGGTCCCGGTTTGTAGTAGTTGTTAATCATATTGAACATTGCGGTATAATCACCACCATCGGAAGAACGGTGCACCCAATTGAATACTACATTATTAACGAAATTGAATATGCCATTCCAGCCGATAGAAGGATTACGTCCGGAGTTACTAGCCCAAAGGTTACGGGCAAATGCACAGTTCTCACCACCTAACGTACTACCAAACGCATGATTGTATGTATCTAACGCTTTTGCCGAGATAGTATTTTGAATAGTTACGTTTACAGTAGGAAGTTTCAAGTCTTTGCTTTCATATTGTCCTTCACTCGGGTCGTACATGTGGCGATAGAAAGAAATGTTTTCATCCAATCCCCACGTACAGGAGCAGTGGTCGATCATTATATTACCAACAGGGTTACCTCCGAAAGAGTCATCACGATGCCATACTTTCGTTTCTCCACGACGGAAACGCATGTGACGTACCACCACATCATGTGTATCTACCCAAAATGATTCTCCAGCAATACAAACACCGTCTCCCGGAGCTGTTTGTCCGGCAATAGTTACGTAAGGAGCACGGACGATAATCGGAGATTCCAGACGGATGATACCAGCAACATTGAATACAATAATACGTGCACCACCAGTTTCACATGCTTCACGGAAAGAACCCGGTCCACGATCATTCAGATTTGTGACAGTTATCACTTTACCTCCACGACCACCGAAACTGTACATACCACCACCTTCAGCACCTGGGAATGAAGGGATATCAGCCTGCGGCAAATCGTACGGACGACCAGCCCAAGGAATATATGGACGTCCTTCTCTAGCTTCTTTTTGTACTATCGGCAACGCTTTTTCCCATGCTTCATCAGAGCGTTTCCGCTCTTCAGTCATCATTTTTGTATAATTTTCTTTGGCTTCGCCAGATATTTGTGGGTATTGCGCCCATGCAACGGTCGGAGTCAACATTGTTGCAGCAAAAACTGCTAAAAGTACCTGTTTCTTCTTCATTTTTATTTGGTTTTGTGAAGTTGTTAATTCAAAAATACAATAATAAGACGAAAGAAGAAAAGATTTGTAATCAGTGATGATGATCTTTTATCAAATGCGGGGGAGAGAAACGACTTTCCAGTCTCCAATGGTCCGTGTAGTACTATCGAGAATCACTTTGCTGAAAAGTGTCTTTTTCTGCCGGTCATTTCTCTATCGGAAGAAAAAACGACGAAGGAAGGAATGTGTCACACACGAAATCCGAATAACCGGAATAGCTTGGTGTAAAAGAAAAGAGGGAATCTTAAGATTCCCTCTTTTCACATTTTCTCTTCTATTAGCTGCCGTCAGAGAGCCGGATCGGGAGCTTCGCCACTGTCGCTGCCACCGGAAGGAGGAGTTACTCCACCGCCTTCATCAGGATCGGGAGCTTCACCTTCACCAGGCGTTATCGTTCCGTTGCCTCCGGAAGGCTTTGAGGGAGCCGTAATACCTTTACGACGATTATAAGCAGCTTTTGTTTCGGCTATGACTTGGTTGAGAGCAGTAAGAAACGCTGAAGCTTCCGTTATGGAGGGAGTCAGTATATTGACAGCGGTTATGTGCATCACCAAGTCATCGTAGAGTGAATCAAGCTGCGCACGCACAGTCTTTGAGTCCGCAACCGATTCTGCTGTACGAGTAACGGAACGGGCGTCTGTCAGTGCCGAATAGTTTTTATTGGCGGTTTCGAGTGCCGTTAATATGGCATCCAAATTGAGTGCCGTAACGGCGGTTTTCACGGCTTCCTTGCGGAAATCAAGCAGTAGTCCGCTGATGGCTGCCGTTTCCTCCATATTGCGCATGCGTGCCAGTCCGGTATAAGGGCGCACCGTGATTTCCAAGGTATTATATGCATCTCGTTGCGCTGCCAACGGTGAGTTTTTGGCCGCACGGACAGTAGCCAACAAATAACTGACATACGAATCGCGTTCGGCATCCAGTTTCAGTAAATCCTTTGTTTCGGCGTTGGCCGTGGAACGGTTCACCAGGTCTTCCATTTGTACCAACTTCGGCTTGATGCTGTTCACGATGTTTGTTACTGTCAGTTTGGAAATACTTCCTGCGGTGAGGAGTGTCAGCACACGATTCATGAAATTGGTGTACTCAGTGTTGTTCAGTTGTGACAGTGTGATACCGTCTGCTTTTTGATAACTTCCCATAATTTTTTCTTTCGGGATTCATACTTGTTCTATCTATCTCTGAAAAATTCGAAGTCCGGACAAGCCCGCGAAATGGTTGCTGTAAATTCGCGGACGTTTTGCATACCTGTGAAAGCATTTTTTAAAATTTGCAGGCGTTTTTCAAGCTTGCAAAAGCGATTTAAAAAGTTTTCCGGCATTTTACAAGCTTGGGAAAGCGTTTCTGGAAGTTTGCAGGCATTCAGCAGGCTTGGGGAAGCGTTTTGAGAAGTTTGCGAAGGCAAAGATAACTAAAATCAGCTGATTTAACGAACAAAAATTCACCAATTCCTGCCGTCTTCTCAAAGAAAAGAGGGAGGAACCGGTGAATTTCTATGGTTTTCGATGCCGAAGCATCCTGTGATTCATCTCCGATGTAATTATCCCTGCACCGAAATGCAGGGTTCTTATCGAAGGAAGTTGAGTTTTTTATTCAGCCAGCGGGTCAAAAGTACCGTTTGCGCCACCGTTGTTGTAATCTCCCCAGCCGATGGTTTGCAGCAATGTACTATTATTACCCTGGATACCTTGATGGAAACCAAGGATATAATACCTTGGAAGGAACGCGATATACAATGGAGAATGGCTATCATCATAAGAATCGCCTTTCTTTGTCTTACGGGTCAAATAATTTGAATAAAATTCTTTCAGCCTATCCTGTTCGCTGGCAAGATCCTTTCTCAAATCCATTGCAGCCGGACGGGTAATTCCAGCTTTTACTAACGGATCGTCGTCAACATTTGTTCCACCAATGCCACCGTTTACAGTTGTACGGAATTCAAGATTCTCGCGACGTTGTCCGTTGAGTGGCTTAAAACCAAGATATGTACATGTGTTTCCACCCCAGCCAGTCAGTTTCCAAGTAGCAGGCGCACCTTCAGGAAGTTCTATGCCGCCATCAAACAACATCCAGCGACGCATATCATCGAAACGTTTTCCTTCGTATGCCAATTCAATTTGACGTTCATACATGATAGCTGCCATACATTTAGCTTGGTCACCGTCCAAACCTGCTTCCAATCCATAATTATTTTCAGCTTTATAACCAACACGAGCACGGATTTTTTGTAATTGATCAACGGCAACTCCCATCTCACCCGCATTACATGCTGCTTCTGCATAATTAAGTAATACTTCCGCATATCTAATCTCCATATACGGCGCGGCAGAACGTGTGAATCCCCCGGACTTTTCATCATAGACATAACGGGCAATAGCATTCACATCTCTGTCATCAGAGCGTTTACGTACATAAAAACCTTTTACATCATTAAGGAGACCATCAGCGCCATAGGTCACACTGCTATTGGCTTCAATATCATCTACATAAGCTGCATCCGTATACCAGGTATAGTTCCAAAGTTCATAATCAGGACCATTGTGCGGGTATCGGTTCCCTTGTGTCGTAGGATTACCGACAAACGACCAACGAACTCCCGGGAAAGCGAATGTACGATAGAAGCGCGGATCACGATCGACGAAAGGAAATTCGCGATAATAAGGTATATCTGATTTAGTTAACGTATTGTATGTTTCACAAGTTGCAGGTATCTTGCCGTCAGACATAGGAAACATATCTACCAACATGGCGGAAGGTGTTTTGCCACCTCCTCCTCTAGCATTGTACGGCCGGATGCCATTTTCCCATGTATTATTCTTACGATAATCAGGAACTCCTTCCGTCAGCGTGTTGTGTAGCGTTACAAATACAGCTTCTTGACTCGGCACTTCAGTAAAAAGATTAGCCCAACCGGAAGCGTTCACACCGGGATTACTTTCATTAGCCAAGCCATATCCGGCAGCTGTCAGCACGTCAATAGATCTTTTTATATCATTGTAAGCCTGTGTCCAACGAGACAAATTATTGGAGCGATTAAATAACGGACTGGCATATAGTACACGTACTCGACCCAACAAAGCCACTGCTGTACCGGAAGTAACACGACCGTAATTATCACCAGACATCCATTGTCCGGCTCCCGTAAAAGGTGCTAACAATGTTTCAGCTCTCTCCAAATCGTCACAAATAAATTTGAAACAATCCTTTGCGGAAGAACGGGGAACAACAGAACTTTCAACAGGTTCCTGTACTTCCGTAATGATGGGCACACCACCATACCATTTCACCAAATTATAATAGCACCATGCACGAAAGAAGTAAACCTGCCCTAACAACTCATTCTTTTCTTCCTGCGAAAGCGTGCTTCCTTCAATGCCTGCAATGACATCATTAATATTACGAATACGTCCATAAGCGGAAGTTATAGGATCACCTTTCGTTCCTTCAAAGTAATCAGGTACAGGATTATTTCCGGTTTGATAAGTCAACGGCTTGAGTGGATCGACAAAAGCACTGAATCCACTATATTCTTCAGTCGACTTAGATTGGTCGTCTGCTAAACCGGTACTGTTATACATTGAACTGGGAGTAGCCTTAGGATCTGGCAGACATACTCTATAAACATCTGCTACACGTCCCAGTGCACCACTCCAATAATTATAAGCATCGGCAGTAGTGCTGTCAAAGTTCTGCTTGTCTTGCATGAACTGGTCGCTACAAGAAGTAAACGCAGTCATCGCCCAAAAAGCTACGCTGATACGGAATATATTTTTTCTTTTCATTTTACTGTTCTTTTAGAATGTTAAATTAACACCAATCGTGAATTTACGCAGGGTAGGATAATTCCCATAAGTAGTCATCGGATCAATAAAATTATCCGGATAAGGATTATAGAAACTTAATAGATTCTGTCCTGTAATGTTAAAACGGCAACTTTCGATACCTATCATTTTTGTATATTTTGACGGTATACGGTAAGCTAATGTAACGCGATTCAGTTTGACACGTGTTCCGCTTACTCTCCAGAAAGAAGAAGTTACTGCATTCACGCTGCCCCATCTCAAGTTCGGATATTTTCCATTGCGATTGGCTTTCACCACTACATTACCTGCTGCATCTACTACGTCGTTATACACAAACATATTGTCTGTAGTCCAGAACGAAGGCATATTTGCATATTCCAAATCATTATACTTATTAGCCGATGTTCCTTGGTTTCCTAAAGAAATTGCATCATTAGGCAAGAAACTATAACCACCCCAGCTCGCATTAAACTGAGCTGTCAAAGAAAGCCCCTTCCATTCTGCGTTCAGGTTCATTGTCATGCTGTAAGGATTGCTTCGATTAGATAACCGTACTTGGTCATCTTCAGAGCTAACCACACCATCCGGTCCGGCGTATGTACCATCATCTTGTCTGGCTCCACGCACGTCTTTATAAATCAACATACCCGGTTTTACATCTTCTTTAACGTTACCCATATAGGAAGTAATATTGTACTTGGCAAAATACTCGTCAATATCCTGATAGCTGCGGAACATACCGATACACTGCATACCCCAGATGCCTTGATCCAAACGATCACCCTTCTTATAGCTCTTATAAGTAGGCTTCTGATCCCAGTCTCTTACCAAAATCTCATTATCACTATACCCGGTGTTCAACTGAATTTTATACTTAAAATCCTTACCTATCTTGTCTCTCCATGTAGCAGACAGTTCGACACCATAAGTATTCAATTCTCCATAATTCACTTTCGCAGAATTAGCTCCCACTGTAGATGGAACAGAGGCATTATAACTAAGCAACATCTCACGGTTCCATTCATAGTAAGCGTCAATATTGAATGATAAACGATTATCGAGAACATTGAAATCAAGCCCCAAATTACCTTTATAAGATTTATCCCAATGAGCATCCCGATTGATTGCTGCATTGTTTTTATTCATTGTGAGGTGACTACCGGCATTGGCCTCTGTACTAGTGCCAAATACTGGCCCTTTATCCTTATCTGTTCCGTAAGTCTGCAACCATTGCCATGCTGTTGTATTATCACGACCGGTCAAACCAAAAGATGCACGCAACTTTAAGTAATCAATCCATGTAACGTTCTTAGTAAACCATTCTTCTTGTGAAACCACCCAACCAGCAGATACTGACGGGAAAAATCCCCAATAATTTTCAGGAGCAAACTTGGTGGAAGAATCCGAACGAAGCAGGAACTCCAGTAAATATTTGTTATCATAAGAATAATTCAAACGACCGATATAAGATAAATTACCCGACTCAAAACGAGTGAATTCTGTACTAGGAGTACTATTCCAGTCTACCGAATTAGATTGTCCTGTCGTAAATTCGTATGGGTTAGTAACCATACCGTACAAATATTCTGTTTCTGATTCAGACTTTTCAATGGAGAATAAACCTCCTACAGAATGTAGTCCGAAATCCCTATTATATGCTGCAGTAAAGTTCATCTGATAGTTATCCGAACGAGTCATGGAACGAGACAAATATCCAGTAATATCACTTGTACTGGAGTTAACCACCGGTTTTCCACTATTTGCCAAATAAAAACTAGTATTTTCAAATGCACTGTTATCCGCTCCTTCAATTGGAGTATACAAATGTTCTCCACTACCAGAACGAGTCTCCAAATAATAAAGATTATAAGAAGTACCATAATCATTTGTCTTATTCGTATTGACACTCTTCGAATAAGTAAACTTCAATTTCAGTCCTTTCAACCATTTATTCCATCCGAAATCGTATTCCAACCCGGCATTAATATTCATGTTTGATGTCATGTTTCGTTTATAGTCGCCATTATTCTGAAGTACATTGAAATTGTAATTCTGAATATTACTTACCGATGAATTAGTAGGACCGTAAGCAGCTACCGCATATTCACCCACATATTCGGGAATATAATAAGGATGTGTCAACAGCGTATTGTAATCTTTCTCTGCAGACGAACCTCCGACCTGATTCAGAGGAGTATTTTTCTTTCCATAATCACCGGAGACCTGTACATTCGCTTTTATCCACTTGCTGATTTTCACATCTACACCAGCACGGTAATTCCAACGATTGTAATCCAACTTACCTAAGTTACCATCCTGATCAAAATAAGAAATTCCGGCAAAATAACTGGCTTTTTCAGTAGCACCGCTCAGGTTTACACTATGCTGCTGCGTCAATGCGGATTCCCAATATTTATCCAGTAAATCATAGTGCAAACTTTTCATGGCATTCAACTCATCCTGCTGAAAAATAGCTCTTAACGGATCAATACTTGTCTCCGTCGGGTCAGCCATACGTACTGCATTCCATAACTTGCCATACTCATACGCATTCAACATCTTAGGACGAGATACTTCATCTGTAATACCAAATGTTCCATTATATGAAATTTTAGGCGCACCTAACTTTCCCTTTTTTGTGGTTACCAGAATAACACCATTTGCTGCACGAGCACCGTAAACTGCTGCAGAAGCATCCTTCAAGATAGAAATACTTTCCACAACTGATGGATCTAAGTTGTTAAACGCTTCCGCACCCAAATTAGTATAAGTACTTCCCACTTTTACTTCCGTAGGATAAATGTAACCATCAATAACATACAATGGCTGCAGGTTGGTACCTCCCATTTCTTCCAACTCACCATTCTGACGAATAGTAATCGTAGCGTTTTGTCCCGGACGAGTATCACCTCCGTTTACAGAGATACCATTTGCCAAACCGCTCAATGTACTGGCCAAACTTCCACTTGAAATATCCTGAATATCATCAACGGGAACAGTGGCGATAGCACCAGTCAAATGCGCTTTCTTCTGCGTACCATAACCCACAACTACAACTTCATCCAATTGCTGCGTATCTTCCTTCAAGATGATCTTTGTCAATTTGAATGGAGCAGAAAAACGTTGTGGTACATATCCTATATAAGAGATTTCCACTTCCTTACCATCAGGAACATTCAATGTGAAATTTCCATCTAAATCCGTTATTGTTCCCACTGTTGTTCCTACAACCTTTATGGCAGCTCCAATAATAGGTTGCTCGGTCTCATCCAGCACAACTCCTTTGAATGTTTTAGTATTCTGTGCTATTGTCGGCAAAGCCATCACAAAAGCTAGAAGCAGGCTGATACTGATTCTATATATATTCTTATGTTTCATCTTTATCGTATTCTAGATTTATTATCTTTTTAATTTAACCAACGCGGGTCGCCACTACCATGAGCAAATACTTCGGGAGCACTCGGAGTAAAATCACCGTTTGCAGCATCAGCGAATCCCGGATCCACGCCATAAGCAGAATTGCTCTTATCACCATCCGCACGATTTGAAGTCTCATCCAGTGGCAATGCGCCATTGTACCAATAACAGTTATTTTCAAAAGTTGCAGCTACCTTTGTACCCTGCATTCTTATACGACGATTGAAATTTCCCGAAAATGAGTCAATAAACAAATTGTTCTTTGAAATTACCTCATTATGTGTCTGTGACCAACCATTGCCATTAAAACTCTGTCCGGAATAGGAGAGATTATAGAATGTATTGCTTATAAATGTCATCGATCCTCTTGACCAACCATCATAACTGGTTGTTTGTCCACCTCCATAACGTAAAAAACGAGAACCGTTTTGGTTATGACTATAAATCGTAGAGTTACTTATTTCGAAGTCTTTCACAATCGAACTGCTAGAGTTAAAGTTTATCAGGTCAGCAGCTTGATAGCAATCTATTACACAATTTCTGATTGCAAAATTTTGAATACCATACTTCTTTCCGTTAATGTGAACTAAGTATTTTCTAACAGCCTTGATATTGCAAGATTGAATAACCATAGGATTAGTTACTTTTCCATGATCGGTTCTCTTTGTATCCAATATCTCTTCCGGAACATCACCAAACTTTAAAAAAGCCCCATCTGTCACTACATCACAATCAAAGTTGATAAACTTCAAGGCTAATCCTCCACCACAAGTAATAATAGAAGCCGGAGCAGTGAATTTCACATTCGCATTCCCGCGTGTTTTATTTCCGCGCAACTGTACATTATTTACGCCAAAGTTCAAATCTCCTGAAATATAATACGTCCCTCCTGCTTCCAGTTCGAAAGCAACTTCTGTATCTTTTCCCGTAGTCACCGGATGTTCAGCAAAATATGTAGTCAAGTCTGTACCATTAGGAACAAGCGTTGCGGCAACAAGTGTAGACCAACTGATTTCAGTGGCGGAAACGGAAGCTGTATTATTCAACTTTTCATTCCCCAATGCTGCAATCTCAACCTTATAGTTCGTATCTTCTACCCAAGGACATACTACAGCCGTCCCGTCTACAATACTGTCCTTCACTACAGCTACAGGATGATCAGGGTCATCTACAATGTACATAGAAAATTTATAACCACCTGCCCCCATAACAACAGACCAAGTAACTTTTACATTATTTTCAGTTGTAGCCAGTTTTTCAAAAGCCACATCCGATGCTTTCGGCGAATCCAATTGCGTATTCGTCACGCCACCGGAGAAGGTTTCTTCATCAAAACCATCTCCAGCGCAAGAGCCCATAAATAAAATCATCGATAAACAAGCTATGCTCCCGACAACTTTCATTTTAATCTTCATCTTACTCTTCATAGATTAAATTTTAATTTAAACAAAAATAATACATTATATCTTCAAAATCTAAAAGTTCTTTTAAGGAAAGACGTACAATCAAAAAATATGTAATCACTTAAAAGAATAAAAAAAATAGATTTTGCATTTTTTTCTCTCTCTTTGTAATATTAACTATATCATAATATCCTCCTATCTCTGTTGAAACACCTCTTTCAAATACTTAATATTCGTACTATAATTCTTTTTCACGTTCCGCACGTCATCCTTATCGCGCGAACGTTCTACTACCAGCCATCCAATCCATCCCATCTTATCCAGCGTCTTTTTCACCTTATTCATGTCCAATCGTTCATTATAAGGTAAAGTCACTCCATCTGTGTCCGTACAGTGAATCTGGCAAATCCTCTTTTTCCCCAGAATCTTCAACTCCTTGCACAAATCCCTTCCATTCTCCAATGCATTTTGAAATTTAAAATAGATCTTGATTCCGGGAGAATTAATTTCTTTCAGTAGTTTCACATCTCCTTTTGCATCCAATTGAGTTTCAATACCAATCACCACCCCTTCAGAAGCTGCCATATCTCCTACCTCCTTCAAGCGTTTTACAACTTCTGTCCGTAGTGCCGGAATCTTTTCCCATCCGGCTTTGATTCCTCCCAAAGGAAGAAAGGCAACTTTGGCATTCATCACTTTCATGGCATGAAGGCAATCCTGAACTAAATCTTTATAGTTAGCTCGTTCCAGAAAAGACTGTCCATAGAAACCGGACATAGCAATAGAAGAAACTTCTAATTGATATTTTTGAGCAGTTTCACGAAATAACTGCTGGAAATGGGGCTCGCGCAATTTATTATCAAACATTTCCCTCTTGCCAAGACCACCCATATCCAATTCTACACCGTCACCATTCAATTCATGTACCAATTGGAATGAACCGATTTTCTGACGTTTCAGAATCATCCAGTCACATACGGCTATTTTATAACGTTGTTCCTTTTGCTGCGATCCGGCAATTGCCAATAGAGGAAAACACTCTGCAAGTATCAATATCCAAAGGATATGTTTAAATAAATTTCTTCTCATTTTTTATTTTATTGCATACGATTTACATAGTAGACGTATGGAATAGATTTTTGTAATCACCTATAAAACAGAGAATAACTAAAAATACTACGGAGTATAATTTAATAAAAGTAAGATAGTGACGGTATCCAAGACAAATAGTGACGCTATCATGGTCCGATACCGTCACTATCCCAAGCATATACCGTCACTATTTCCGATGAAGTAATAACAGAAATAAATGTAAAAAAATAGGCTGCCGAACTATAAGAAGTCCGACAGCCCTGTCAACCCAAAAACGATACCTATGAAACACTGTGTGTTATTTCAAATCAAACTTTAAATATTTGCCGTGAACAAGTTCATCATGTGTGATATGATATTTATTGAACTTCTTGCCATTCAATAGTACCTTATCAATATATAAAGCTCCTGGTTGAGTCCGATTGGTTTCAATCACCAGTTCGTTCTCTTTATACCATTTCGGATCTAACCGGATCGTTACCTTATTAAAGACCGGAGTCGTCAATGTATATTCGGGCAGTCCGGGACAATCCGGATAAAAACCGATCATATTGAAAATAGCCCAGGAAGACATCGTTCCCGTATCATCATTTCCTGGAATACCATCAGGTTTTGTTGTAAAGTACTTATCTAATAAACGCTGCGTCTCTTTCTGTGTACGCCATTCTTCACCTTTAAAGTATGAGAATAAATGAGCATAAGCAATATCCGGTTCATTTGCCGGGTCGTAAAGTCCTTCGTCAAAAACCATTTGTAGTTTATCGATAAAAGGTTTCTTTCCACCCATTAATTTCGCCAAGCCATATACATCATGTGGTACATAGAACGTATAATTCCAGGAATTACCTTCATGGAAACCGGGATTCGGTTCAAAGTTCTCTCCTTGTCTCGGATTAAACGGGCTATAAAACGTCCCATCGGGGAGAATCGGACGGAAAGTTCCAAATTCTTTACTATAATAATGTTTGTATCCTAAAGAACGTTTATAGAACATCTCCGCATCTTTCTTTTTACCTAAAGCAGCTGCAAAACGAGACAATGCAAAATCGGCAATATAATATTCCAATGCATGAGAGACGGAATTGTCATACTGTTCACGAAGGGGTACATATCCTTTAGACATATAATCATCATTATCAGGACGCATCAAGTTTTCCGCCCCCGGTAATGTAGCAGATTTGTACATTGCCTCATAAGCCAAATCAACATCAAAGTCACGCAAACCTTTCATCCAAGTATCTACAATTACCGGAATACTCGGATCACCTTCCATTGTCAATGTTTCTCTGCCATATAATTCCCACTTAGGCAACCATCCATGTTCACGATACATATCAAGCATTGTACGCACCATTTCCATCTGACGTTCCGGGTAAACCAAGGTCAGCAATTGATGAACATTACGGTAGGTATCCCAAAGAGAAAATACGGTATAACGATCACCTTTGGTTGTCAGGATTTTATCACTTTCCATTGCCGGATATTCTCCGTTTACATCCTGCAAAATATTAGGATGAATCAGCAAATGATAAAGCGCTGTATAAAACACAGTCTTTTGGGCATCTGTACCACCTTCCACTGTTATGCGTGACAAGTCATCATTCCATTTGGAACGTGCTTCCGCATGGATCTTCTCAAAATCCTTTCCAGCCTGTTCACGATCCAGATTCAAACGGGCATTTTCTACGCTTACAAAAGAAACTCCCATTTGCACTTCTACCTGTTCACCTTCTTCTGTATCGAAGGAGAAATAAGTACCAATGTCATCTCCTGCTATTTCTTTTCCGTAACAAGTATAAAGTTTATACTTTCCCTGATCCTTATCCCATTCAGCCTCAACACCCATCATCGGACGTTGTTTCTTCCAATACCCTGTTGCAGAAGGATTCTTCTTAACCCGCAATACAAAGTAAATGGGGAATACAGCTTGAGGATTATAACAAAATGTACCAAGTAGTTTGACTCCTTCCACTTCACTATCGCTTACACGACGAAGCATAGCGCCACTCTCATTCGTTAATCCCTCCCCCAAATTCAGCAGGATATGGCTTTTCCCTTTCGGGAAAGTAAATCGGGCAATACCGCTACGCGGAGTAGCCGAAACTTCTGTTTTTACATTATATTTAGTCAGATAATTAGAATAATAGCCCGGTGAAGCCTGTTCATCCTTATACTTACTACCATATTCTTTATAATCCACATTCAGTTCTCCGGTAGTAGGCATCAATAATAAAGAACCTAATTCCGGACAACCGACTCCACTCAAATTCACATGAGCATATCCGGTAAAGAAACAATTTGTATATTCATAAGGCGTAGACCACCATCGGGCATCTTTATCGTATGTGTTTTCGGAAGATCCCATCACATTGAAAGGAACCACAGACATCATACCATTGGGGCAAATCGCTCCCGGATTGGTCGTTCCGAAATTTGTAGTTCCGATAAAAGGATCCACATAATCTATCAAAAGACTTCTATCCGTATTTTTAAGGGGAGGGCTCCCCCCTTCCCCCGCATAGGCGGAAAGAAGGGAAAAAGCAAGTGTGTAAGTTAATATAATACGTTTCATATCTTTATTAAATGATACTCGTTCGTTTCGTAAAATCGATAATCTCTTTTATATATCCGAAGGCCATACCTACCACAGTATCTGCCGCACCATAATAAACAGCAACACGTTCACCATCTTGCAAAGCAGCACAGGGGAATACGACATTAGGAACGTCACCTTGAAGTTCGTAAGGAGCAGCCGGACCAAGCAGATATTCACGTGTACGGTAAAGAACTTTTTCCGGATGATCTTTATCCAATATGGCAGCTCCCATAGCGTAACGGAAACCATTACAAGTAGTGATTACACCATGATAGAACAGCAACCAGCCTTCATCTGTAAGGAAAGGAACTGAACCTGCACCAATCTTCGTACACTGCCAAGCGCTTTCCGGGAAAGGAGTCACTTTCATTACACAACGGTGTTCACCCCAATATTTCATATCCGGACTATAGCTGATGTATATATCGCCAAACGGAGTATGTCCATTATCACTGGGACGACTCAACATCGCATACTTGCCATCGATCTTCTGCGGGAAAAGTACACCATTACGATTGAAAGGCAAGAAAGCATTTTCGCACTGGAAAAACTCCTTAAAGTCAAAAGTATAGGCAATACCAATCGTAGGGCCATGATAACCATTACACCAAGTCACCCAATAACGGTCTTCAATCCATGTAACACGAGGGTCGTATTTATATTCCGACTCAATCATTTCCGTGTTACCTGCTTTAAACTGAATAGGTTCATGATTGATATCCCAATGAATTCCGTCCTTACTAAAACCTGCAAAGATATTCATCTGTACAGCTTTGTTATCACAACGGAATACGCCTGCAAAACCATCCTCAAAAGGAACAACAGCACTATTGAAAATACTATTAGATGAAGGAATATGATAACGTCCGATAACTGGATTTTGTGAGTAACGCCACATAACGTCCGTACATCCGACAGGACGATCTTCCCAAGGAATTTGAATTTTATTCATAATCGTTGATTTTATATTATTTATTTTTTGAGTCATCATACGTGAAAGGTATGAAATAAGTAATCAGAAAAGCTGGAATAGTTGCGATTAACACATAGATAAAGAAATTACGATATCCTAATAAGTCACTAAGATAACCACTAACCATTCCCGGAAGCATCACTCCCAGATTCATGATTCCTGAAGCAAATGCGTAATGTGACATTTGATGTTTGCCTGGAGCAATCTGTTGCATCATAAACAACGTCAGTCCGACAAAACCAAAGCCATAACCAAAATATTCCATTGTTATACAAGTTCCGATCAGATATACATTAGTAGGCTGTGCAACTGCCAAAAAGGTATAGGCTACAAACGGAAGATTAAAAATACAGCAGAGAGTAAATAGTGTCTTTTTCAATCCGAACTTAGAGACATAAATACCTGCTAACAATGAGCCTAAAACGAAAGCAGCGGAACCAAAGATACCATTTAGCGTGCCGATCTCTGTCAACGACAGTCCTAAGCCGCCTACATCCCTTGAAGCACGTAAAAACAGCGGAGCTATTTTCATGATAAAGCCTTCTGCCAAACGATATAAAATAATAAAACAGATATAGTAGAGAATATGCTTTTTAGTAAAGAAGTTAGCAATGACTGCTACCAGTTCGTGCCCAACTTCTGATGCTGTTTTCTTCGTTGTTGACGGAACCTGTGTAGAAGGTAACATTTTTATATGATAAATACCGATCAGTACCATTATTGCCGCAATTACGCCGAAAATAATCATCCATGCAGATGAATACGCTCCTTTGTTAGCATCTATCGAAGCACCTTCTATTGCTCCGAAATGCTCTGCCAATGCTCCTG
Source organism: Bacteroides sp. 1_1_30 (assembly GCF_020982715.1). Taxonomy (NCBI): domain Bacteria; kingdom Pseudomonadati; phylum Bacteroidota; class Bacteroidia; order Bacteroidales; family Bacteroidaceae; genus Bacteroides; species Bacteroides sp. 1_1_30. The sequence continues at coordinate 9,617 of NZ_JAJKHN010000076.1, read as the reverse complement.
CCATAGCAACTAATCCTCCATTAGCAACCAATTTGGCTACATTATAAAAAGCACCTTGAACTCCGATATATTTTGCCTGATCTTCCTTGTTCAATTCAGCCATATATACACCATCACAAGCAATATCGTGCGTTGCTCCACTAAAGGCAATCACTGCCATCGTAGAGATACTTATGGCGAAAAAGTAATCGAAAAACAAAGAAAAGGCTACTACTCCAAACAATACACCACTCAATAATTCTGTAATCAATACGAAAAATTTTTTCGTCCGATACATTTCAAGAAAAGGACTCCACAAAAATTTCAGTGTCCAAGGCATCATAATCAGAGAAGTCCAGAATGCAATTTGCGTATCCGAAATTCCAAGATCCTTAAACATGAAAACAGAAACCAGATTAATAGCAATAAAGGGAAGTCCCATTGCAAAATAAGCAGTAGGTACCCAGCAAGCCGGGTTAATAGTTTTTCGTTGAGAAGCAGTTTTATTCTGTTGCATAAATCATAGTATATAGATGAAAAAATTCATTTTTCTGACCCATCTATATATAATACAACTAAAAGGGGGAAACTACTAACGTCTCCCCCCTACTTTTTTTATTTTATTATCACTTCGTCTATAAAAAACCACGAAGGATGGCCTACACCATAATGCCAGGTCGGACATTCTTTCGTTCCGGTGACTTCTACTTTCACATAACGAGTTTTTATCGGTTCGGCTGATTCAGCCTTGACTCCACGGAATTTTACCTCACCCGTACGTTCTTCCGGTAAATCAATCGTTCTCCAATGCGTATAATGTTCACCGTCTTCAGCGTATGAATAAACCACCTTTAGAGGAAAAAGAATCCAGGCCCCTATTTGATGAAGAAAATCTGTTTCCACACTATGTATCTCTTTCGCTTCGCCCAAATCTATAACGAATGCACCATCGGTTCCTTCCCAACCAATCCAGCTATCAACAAAGGTTGCTCCACCAAACAAACCGTCAACCAATGCGTTTTTTCCTAATGCCGCATATTTTCCCGTAGGAGGAATTAGATAAGTAACTTTTGCGCCCAAAGCCAAACTTTTTTCTTTTTGCGGCATGTAACGTTCCCTATACAATTTGCAATAGTCTACCGGTGAATTGGAACGTTCATTCAATGTAGGAACTTGAAACTCTTTCACGCGTTCCTCAAAAAGGTCTAACTTTTTATTGATATCTACCAAATCTTTTTCTGTCTCCGTTCGTGCTATTTCCAGTTCTGAATACTGAATTGGCAGGCGTGCCCGTTGAACTCGTTTTAAGAAATCTGGTTCTGCTGCAACAGCCTTTTCAGCCAAATCAAATAAATGATTATAACGACGCATCAAAGCAGGCTTTAGCATGCCATATTTATGTGATACGGGTGAATCATATATCCACAACCTCTGTCCACTACCGATTAATGCGCCTTCCATTATCTTTATGTACTGATAAAGATATGGCGCTGCTTCCCCATAATATCCATGCAGAAAATGTTGCATCAATGAGTCTACATTAACTTCTGGATTCCACATTAACTTTGACACTAAATAAGCGCGAAGTTCTGCAAAATCTCCTCCCCTGCTCCCTGCTATTTGAGAGAAATGCATGGTGGCATGATTCTTTTCGAAAAGACGGATATTGTCCTGTAAAATATGGAAATTAGGAAATGGAGCCAGATAATTATCAAAGTTAATACCGTAATCCCACACGAAAATATTATTGGTAATCTTAGACCATCCTTCCATGGCTTTCACAAACTCTTTTCCCGAAGCATTCTCCGTCAAAGTTACTTCACGGTCACAGTCAATATCACATAGCATAATATTCACATTCGGCAAAGGTTTCACATGTTTCGGAGGATTCATAGTATATAGATAAGCCAATGTGGAAAATTCTTTATCCGGGAAACGGGCAGCCAACTTATTCAGAAAAGTGATTATGCTTCCTGATAATGCTCCTTCATAATCATCAATTGCCTTACAAGCATCACACGTACAATTTGTATAATTACCATCATTCTGACTTACAGACATGATATGCTTATCTGGATTTGCTTTGAAAATAGAATCAACACGTTGAGCTACAATCTCAAAAACCTCCGGATTACTCAAACACCACTGACTGGCCTTTCCCGGGTGGCGTTTTCCTTTGAAGTAAGAATAATATTCCGGATGTTCTTTCCCATAAATGGATGAAGGCAGAAGCTTATCAAAAGTATGCACCCAATAACCGGCAGCAAACACTTCATTCGGTTCCTCTAAACGATTCCACCACTTATAAATAGAGTCTGTATGGATAGCATAACATTGTGTCTGACGGTAACGAAAGCCCGGATTCTCGACTTTATTAATGAAGGGTAAGTTCACCGTTTTTGAAGGGGTAAGAGAATATTCATTCTCTCCCCAATAATTGATACCCAAATATTGCTCCAATAAAGTAACAACCCCATATACAACACCGTTTTCTTTACCAGATATTTTTAGAATACCATCTTGAGTAGAAATAGAGAATCCATCCTCTGTTACTTCCGCCGAAGATTGACCACCAATGAGAATATCTCCTTTCCGAGGAGTTTTATCATTTTCAATAGGAAGTGCAACTCCCGAAATTTCAGTAAGAAAACGTTGTAAGAATTGCGCTGACGTCTTACTATTTGGCATCTTGTCCTGCACAATGATGCGAGCACTACTTTTGCCATCTTTTACGAGTGTTATTTGTGCTGAAACAGTACCACATACCACCAGCAAAACAGATAATAACCAATGTTTCATGTTTGTTAGAATTTAAGTTTATATGAGCATTTACTAGAAGTACAATTCAGGAGAATAAAGTTCTAATAAATTATGGATACTTTAACATATAAAAAAGAGGATATGCCTCTGCGACATATCCTCCTCTTTCAATGAATTATTAGCCTAAAACATTTTATTTATCAAATCGGATATTATGTTCCCACCTTTGAAGTGCACCATTAGATGTTGCATTGTGTCCGTTTCCTGTAGCATCTCTAAAGGAAGTGCCATCTCCTTCATCCATTGGCCAAAGGGCAATCAAATTAGGATTCTTAGGATTAACTTCAAAATACATATTGTTTGCGATCTCCGATTCTGTACGAGCTACTTTCCATAGGCGAACCTGACTCATAGCACAATTATTACGGAAATAGCTACCACTATCCACTATTTTCATAAAATCAAAGCGTACGCTTCCACCTTTCGGTGCAGGAGGATCAAAGAAGGTATCTTGTTTTCCATTCCTATAAATGGTAAGTGTTGTTCCATTATAAACGAAAGCCCAATGATACCAAGTGTTTGCTTCCAAATCACTGGCTGTTTGTTTTTGACCTCCCAAAGACTTTATCTGTAGATAATTGTAAGGCCTATTGGCATCTCCAAAACGGATATAGATTTCATGATCATTACTTCCGGAAGTGAAAATAGCCTGATTATTTATACTATAACCATCCATACGTACCCATGCTTCCAATGTCCATGCATCTACTGTAATTCCCCAATCCGTTTCAGGAAGTGTTGTTACATTTCCGGCATTACCACGTAATACAGGAACAGAAACATTCAAAGGCTTAGCTAATACATAAATAAATTTACTTTGAGCTTTTGATTTTACAATATTACCTTTTATAACATTTCCTAATGTAAGAGGAATGGCATAAGTAATACCATTAGTCACAAAATCATCCACATGAAGTCGATAATTAGCACTAATTTCACCTGCCGGAATTATCACTGTCGCATTCTTTGGAAGCATATCGGCTGGCAAGACTTCATATTCCGTACCGCTAGTTGCATTGTATTCAGCCAGTAATTCAGGAGAGAACTGGATTTCCACTTCCACATCTTCCATAACTTTTTGAGCTAAACGCACAACAACGTTAATGTCTGCACCATCATCCATGGTAACAGTAGTAGCATTGTTTGTACCAGCCGCATCTGTTATGTAAAGGCTGTTTGACTGTGCCTTGTATTCTGCATTCTCACATCCTATAAGAAAGAATGCTGACAATGCAATCATAAGACTTGATAAATAGATATATTTCATAATTTTCATTCTTATAAAATTCGTTTAATCATTATTCTTCGTTGGCAGCATTCATGCGATCATAGAAATTCCTATATATGTTTGTAATTCCCTGACGCAAGAAATAATATTCCGGTGAACCATCATAATCGCCCTTACCTTGTGCATAGTCAAAGCCTACACGATAAAGACCACATCCACCAATTAACTGGTCTATTTCATAAGGTTTTCCATTAACAGTATAAGTATTTTTATATACGTAGTTTGACATACCTAGGAATCCTCCTCCAGTATTAGCATACGATTCAAAATTCTCGGTAGCTATGGTTCTACGGACAATTTCATCCGGAGTAATAATCCCCTGTTGTATCCAATCATCCATATCACGCAACACGCCTGTCATTCTATAATCTGCCATTCCACCATAAGCTTGCAATACAAAATAGTCTACATAGTATGAAAGCCATTCTTTATCCATACCTGTTCGGATTCCAACCTCACCGTCAATCAAGAAAAGAAGGCGTTTCTCTGGCATAGGGCGATCTCCACGATCGCGGTTAGGATCCATAGCACCATGTCCAAACCAGTAGGAAAGTTCCTCGACAAAAATAGTTCTCTGTACTTTATTTGACCAAAGCGGACCAACTCCCATTCCACCACCAGGCTCATAATCCCAGTCATAACCATCATATCCACATTCAAGACAAGCTTTATAAATATCCTCTGCATAGGCTTTAATTGCAGGCCTCACCTTTTCCGGATCACTACTGGTTCCAGCTTCGTGATAAATTTCTTTATCCGGAAGGTCGTCGCCTACATTTTGAGAAAATAAGGTAACAACAACCTTTGTGCCTTTCACTTTTTGTACATATTCCATATCAGCCTTTCGCTCCGAAGTTAATTCAAATTTCGGATGCCCACCCCAGTTGGAAGCAATGGTTACAGAATCAGGCAGACCTCTCAAGCTATTTTCACCAGTAGGAGAAGTTCCTGTCCAATTGTCGAACCAAACGAACACTTGTGGAAGTCCCGGTGTTTCTTTCCACTTGCGCAAAGCAGCATAATATTCATCAGTTTTAATTGTTTGATTCAAATCAACATCATTAATAGATTCCACATCCGTACATCCAACGAAGAATATAGCGGCAAATGCAAATCCGAATGCATTTTTTATATGCTTTATATTCATATTCTATATTTTATCAGGTTAAAATTTAATTCTTTTTCGCCCACCACAAATCTGTAGCTCCGGTGTCCGGACCACCTAACATAGTTGCAATAGCTGCTTCTACATTGGCTGAGTTACTAGATTTTTCCGTTGTAGGATATGGTAAACGACGTACCATACGTTTACTATCAATATCACCGATATAACCAACAGAGCTTAGATTATCTCGCGCCGTAAACAATTCAGGATAACCAGTTCGGCGATAATCACACCACGCTTCGATTCCCAATGGATAGTTGGCAATCCATTTTTGAGTAATAATCTTCTGAAGTTTATTACTTCCGTTTTCCCATGCAACAGTAGGAACATCAGTAAATGAAATATTATTTTGAGAGTTCCATCGATCTGTATACCCTTGAGGAACAACTGTACTTGAAAGATAATCACCAATCTCTACGCCATATTGATTCATTGAAATTTGAATACCTTGTTCATAGTAACTCTTAGCTGCCGCTGTTCCACCTGCAATCCATCCTTGTAAAGCCGCTTCAGCTTTTAAGAAATAAGTCTCTGCCGCATAAAAAACTGGCATAGGAGAAGCATCTGTTACAGCTGGTTTAGAGTACCTTGCAGCACTACCTTCAACGCTTTTACTTGTATCTTTAATACCCATACGTACACCACGATACTCTCTATACGAAGTCGAGGTATTCATATATTTGCTGATACGTGGATCATTATATCCATTCATGTATGCAGAAAGTGTTGCATTGATAGCTAAATCACCCCAATCTGAAGCAATCCAAAATGGGTTATATGGCATAGATGGAAAAAAGGCATTATCATCATTAGATTCTATTACTCCGCCATCAATCGCTTCCGCCATCATTTGTTTGGCATATTCTGTATCTTCAGTATTAGAAGCGATACGTACGGCCATACGAAGTTTTAATGAGTTAGCGTATTTGATCCATTTGCTAAAATCACCATTATATATGATATCATATTCGGCAACAGGTACTTCTTTTCCTTCATTTTCCTGAACAAATGCCGAAAGTACATTGATACTACGTGTCAAATCATCAAACATATTATGATAGAGTGTTTTCACATCGTCATATGCCACTTGGAATTCTCCTTTTCCCATTTCAGAGTAAGGGATAGGACCATAAATATCAGCTACACGAAGCATAACACCGACCCGCAGAATAGATGCCCACGCATAAATATATCCGGTACCTCCTGTAGATTCTTTTATTGTCTGGAAATTCGGATAAAACTCTGTAAACATATCTTTATAAGGAACATCTACCCAGTCAGCACTAGGATTGAATGTTCCAAAATTAGTACCATTCCAAGGAGCAGTTGTTGCAAAATACCCGCCATACTGCCCTACCATTTGTTCAGTGTGTTGACTGTTATTTTCCTGACAGGCATTCAATAAGCGAGTCATAGCCACAAACAACGTACCGACCCGTTCCGTCGGAGTCATATCTTCGGGATACACGTCTGTTGGATGTGTGTTTAATTCGTCAAAGTTTCCCGTACATGAAGCGAATAGCAGAGTAGTAGTGAAAGCTGCCACGCTTACAGTCTTAATTATATTGAATCTTTTCATCATTCGTTGCTTTATTAGAATTGTACTTTTATACTAAATCCCATGTTTCTCAAGCTAGGTTGCATGAAATAATCCACACCAGTATAGAATGTACTGGTAGATGACGCAACCAATTCAGGATCGAACGGTGCCTTGCAATATATCATGCCCAGATTATTTCCGATTAAACCTAATGTTACATCAGCAATGTTATACAACCACTTTTTAGGGAGTGTATATTCAAGACTAACCTCCTGCAAACGAATATTGGTTGCTTCATATACATAGTGGTCACCTTCACCAGTACCAGCCGCTACTATGCTGAGATAATCCTTAGCGGATACATTTCTGTTATTGATGGTTACTCCTCCAGCCTGACGAAGTTGTGCGCTATATTCGGAAACACCACAACGATCAAGGAAAGCTTGTGTATTAGATACAACCAAACCACCAAAACGTCCGCTTAACAATATATTCAGACGTAAACCTTTATAAGTAAATGAGTTTCTCCATCCTAAATTAACCTTTGGAAGCAATGAACCGATTTTCTTATATTCGGTTTCCACCATACTTGGCAAACCTGTCTTGGCATCCAAATAGATATAACCATTATTATCGCGTTTAAAGTCACGGTTGATATACAGGTCTCCCATAGAACCACCTTCTGTCAGGCGTACTACCGGTGAAGTAGAGCCTCCTAATCTTGCTTTGTCTACATAAGGCATTTCAATCGGTTCCCCCGTAATTCTGTTTGTAACACCATCAGCCAATCTTTTAATTTTATTCTTATTATAAGTAAAAGTAAAATTACTGGACCAACCGAAATCACGCCACTCATTTTTATATCCTAAGGCCATCTCTATACCTTGGTTCTGTACACTACCTGCTTGGATGTTAACAGCCGTATACCCAGAACTTGCCGGAAGAGGCGCAGCGAATGTTTGGTTACGTGTATCAGAGTTGTAATAAGTAATATCAAAATTCAATGTATTCTTGAAGAAACGCATATTCAATCCCGCCTCATAAGATTTAGTAATTTCTGGTTTCAAATCAGAGTTTGGATACAAGGATTCTGCTTTATATTGGTCAAGCTGATCATCATAAACATAACGTACCTTTGTCAAATATGGATCATAGGCATTACCCACCGAAGTGAAAGAAAAACGTGCTTTTAAGAATGAGAACCATTCAGGCAAATCAATAACTTCACTCAAAATGCTTGAAAGACCAATAGAAGGATAGAAAAACGGTTTATTTCCTCTTTCTGAAAGAGCCAGAGAAGAATCCCAGTCAGCACGTCCGGTGAGACTTAAGTAGAGAAAACTTCTCCAGCCTATTTCCGCATTGGCAAAAACTGATTGTGTCTGACGCTTTAAACCATCAGCATTTACTTTATAATAACCACTGCGTGTAAGGTTTTCGATAGTAAAATGATTAGTTACATTGTTCAAGTCTCCATGTAAAGAAGTCAACTCCATACGAAGATCCTTAATAGAAGCACCCAAATTGGCCGTTACATTAAATTCATTGAACGTTTTATTGAAGTTCGCCAATACATCAGCATACACTTGTCTGTCTAGACGGTTTTCTTCTTTATATCGCCCTTTTGGACCGGCAAAATTACCGACCGTACCTGCGTGGAATTTTTCGGTGTATTTACTTTCGGTGTTATCGATGCTCACACGTCCTTGTACATTTAGCCCTTCAATGATATTATATTGTAGACTAGCAGCCAATTTATAACGTCTTCTATCGTTCTCACGATTCATACGATTCATAATCCAATAAGGATTTTGAGACGAAACACCGCCTAAATCACCATATGGCCAATACTGAGTATTTACACCCGACAAATCATCATAACGTTCGTATACAGCTACATCAGAAAAATCTTCGCCACGTGGGAACAAGTACAAAGAAGTAAGCGGGTTAAAATACTGCCCTTGCGATACCATATTCTTATCGTTTTGAATAATATAGTTAGCACTTGTATCCAAAATAAACTTATTATTCAAGAAGTTGGTAGTATTACGGAATGAGAAATTATATCTATCATAGTCATTATTGGGCATAATGCCTGTTGCATTAGTTGTGGCTACAGAGATATAGCTTTGACTCTTATCATTACCTGTAGAGAGAGAAAGTGCATTGGATACATTGCTTCCTGTATTAAAAAAATTTGCAGGATCGTATCTCTTATCAGTTTCTAATCCCCAGCTCATCATTTCACCTGTCATATTACCATAAGTGTTTTGAAACTTAGGCATCATCATAGGATCACTGAATGTGGTATTATTACTATAAGTCACGGTTGTCTTATCAGCACGTCCCTTCTTGGTAGTAATTAATACTACTCCATTAGCTCCTTCATATCCATACAATGCAGCTGCAGAAGGTCCTGTCAACAACGACATGCTCTCAATATCATCCGGATTAATGTCAGCTATTGATTCACTGCTCGGTTGTGTAGCCATAGCTCCATCACCCCCGGAAGAAGCACGATTATACATTGGAATACCATCAATCACATAGAGAGCGTTATTATTCTGCGTAATAGATTTAGCACCTCGCATTACAACCTTTACACCACCGCCTGGACCTGAAGCACTAGAATTAATCTGTACCCCTGCTGCTTTACCAGCCAGTGCTCCCATAAAGTTAGTACTCTTTACAGTTGTAAGTTCATCCCCTTTCACCTGTTGTACATTATACGTCAATGCTTTCTCTGACCGCTTGATACCCAATGCAGTAACAACTACTTCATCCAATACTTGCGTATCTTCTCCTAGGGTAACTTTCATGGGTTG